>JAYNRW010000026.1:0-6433 GCA_038114965.1 Flavobacteriaceae bacterium
AATCATCTCCTCTAGGATCAGCAGCAGTATATATTTTATTGTTTTTAATTAAAATAGCATCAACTCTTCCAATTGGCGAAGACTTATTGTTAAATAAATAACCGTCATTTTTTAAAGAATCAATAATTTTATTAGAAAAGGCATTTGACTCATAAAAAATTTTATCAGGTAACCATAAGTGATGAAATCTAGATTTGTTAACTGCATCCTGGATTGACATGTTAAACATTGTTACATTTAAAATTGTTTGTAAAATAGATGTTATTATAGTTGGACCTCCAGGACTACCAAGAATCATGAACAACTCATTATTTTTTTCGATAATTGTAGGCGTCATCGAACTAAGCATTCTTTTTTAAGGATAAATTGAATTATTAACACCTCCAATAAGACCATAGATATTTGGAACACCTGGTTTAATTGAAAAATCATCCATCTCATTATTATAAAAATATCCTAATGTTGGTGAAATTAACTTAGAACCAAAGTTTGAATTTAATGTTGTGGTTACTGAAACCGCATTTCCAAATGAATCTGTAATAGAGTAGTGGGTAGTTTCTTTGGATTCATATAATTTGATGTCACCATGTTTGATTTCTGAAGATTTCTTTGGTTTAATAAAGTTTATTTCACTAAATCTTTTTTTTAAATATTTATTTGAAACAATTGAATCAATAAAATTCTGCTTTATAAAGTCTGGATCACCTAAATAGTAACTTCTGTCAGCATAAGACAATTTTTCTAATTCAACCAAAGATTTAACATATTGATATTCTGAATTAGTAATTTCATCAGTGTCTAAAAATTTTAAACTTTTTAAAATTTGCGATAGAACAATTCCTCCACTAGATGGTAATCCCATTGTTATTACTTTTAAGTCATTGTAATTAAAAATAAAAGAATCCCTCCATATTGGAGTATATTTAATCATATCCTCAGTTGATATAATTCCTCCTTTAGACTGGATATACTCTACAGCATTATCAGCGAGTTCACCCTTATAAAATGATTTAAAACCATTTTCTAGAAGTATCTTTAAAGTATTGTATAGTTGAGGATTTTTAAATACAAAACCTTCATGAAAATCATGATCAAATAATTCTATTTGATCGTTAAGTTGTAAGATTTTATTTTTTGAAGAATTAAATAATGAAGCTTGTTTTTTAGTTAATTTAAATCCATTCTTAGCTAGCATCAAAGCGGGCTTAAATATTGAATCGAGAGGTAAAGAACCAAACTTTTTATAAACTTCATTAAGACCAGCTGGGGTTCCTGGAACACCTATTGAAAGAGAACCTTCTCTACTAAGATTTGGAATTACACTATTATTTTGGTCTAGATACATGTTTTTATTTGCTTTCAATGGTGCTTTTTCACGAAAATCTAATGAACCGGTATTACCATTAAAATCTCTGTAGACTAAAAATCCTCCGCCTCCTAAATTCCCTGCATTTGGATAAACAACAGAAAGAGCTAGATCAACTGCGATCATTGCATCAAAAGCATTTCCACCCATTTCTAATATTTCGATTCCTGCAAGAGTTGCCTCTTTTTTTGCAGAAACAATAGCATAATCATTGTAAAATTTATTACTATCACATGAAAGAACTAACAAGAATAAAAAGAAGATATATTGATAACTATTATTTATCATAAGAGTAAATATATAATAATCAGAGTGTATATTTGCATATGACTTTAATTAAATCAATTTCTGGAATTAGAGGAACTATTGGCGGGGTTAATGGAGATAATTTAACACCTATAGATGCTGTAAATTTTGGATGCGCCTATGGTCAATGGTTAATAAATAAAAATCCTAACTCAAAACATAAGGTAATAATTGGTAGAGATGCCAGAATTTCAGGCGAGATGATTCAAAATCTTGTTCAATTTTCTTTGATTTCAATGGGAATAGATATCGTTGATCTGGGACTTTCAACTACACCAACAGTGGAGTTAATGGTTAAAAAACATAATGCTGATGGTGGAATTATCATAACCGCAAGTCATAATCCAACACAATGGAATGCTCTTAAATTATTAAACGAAAATGGTGAGTTTTTAAATTCACATGAAGGAAAAATAATTGTAGATTTTTCAGAAAATAAAAACTTCACATTTTCTCAAGTAGAAGACCTAGGTACACTAACTAAAGAAAATCAATCTATGAATCAACACATTGATTCTGTATTGAATTTAAATCTTGTTAATGCTGAAAAAATAAAAGCAAAAAAACTTAAAATTGTAGTTGATGCTGTTAATTCAACAGGAGGAATAATTGTACCTGAGTTTTTAAATAAATTAGATATTGAAGTGATTAAACTTTACTGTGAACCTAATGGTAATTTCCCCCATAATCCAGAACCATTGAAAAATAACCTAAAAGATTTGTCAGATAAAGTTATAGAAACAGGTGCTGATATGGGAATAGCAGTTGACCCTGATGTTGACCGTTTAGTATTTATGTGCGAGAATGGAGAGCTTTTTGGAGAAGAGAACACTTTAGTAGCTTGTTCTGATTATGTTCTAAGTAAAACACCAGGAAATACGGTTTCAAATTTGTCTTCATCAAGAGCTTTAAATGATATCACATTAAAATATAATCAAACTCATTATTATAGTGCAGTAGGTGAAGTAAATGTTATTGAAAAAATGAAAGAAGTTAATGCCATAATTGGTGGTGAAGGAAATGGAGGCGTAATTTACCCTGAAAGTCACTACGGTAGGGATGCAATAGTTGGAATAGGATTGTTTTTATCACTCTATTGTGAAAGAGATTTAAGTGCAAGTAATCTTTTAAATACTTATCCAAAATATTATATGGTGAAAGAAAAAATTAATCTATCTAGCTCAATTAACGTTGACAAAATATTAAATCAAATTGTCGTAAAATATAAAAACGAAAAAATAGATTTAGTTGATGGAGTCAGAATAGATTTTATTGATAGTTGGGTTCAGTTAAGAAAATCTAATACTGAACCAATTATAAGAATCTACAGTGAGGCTAAAAGTGAAGAAAAATCAAATAACCTAATCTCAGAGATAAAAACTTTAATTAAAGAAATTGCTTCTTAATCTTTTGGAGCTTTGCCCGCGTGTTTGAATCTATTATGAGTCCATAAATATGGGTGAGGATCTTCGTGTAATTGATTTTCTACTAATCTTAAATATTTTTCAGTTATTTCATAATCATCATAATCATTTGGGTTTTCTGTAATAAGTTGAAATTCAACAGAATAATATCCTCTTTTTAATTTCTTCATTCTACCATAAACAACAGGAAGATTATATTTTTTTGCTATTCTTTCGGAACCAGTAAACACCGGTACTTTAACTCCTAAAAATTTACTCCAATAACTTTTTGTTCTCAACTGAGGAGATTGGTCGGCAACTAATCCATAAAGGTAAGGTGTCTTTGATTCAGATTCTCTTTTATGAATTTCTTTAATAGCATCATATCTAGAAATTAATTCTAAACCATGTCTAGATCTAGAGTTATACATAAAATCATTAACTGATTTATTTTTTATTGGCGTATATACTACCGAAAATTTGTGTTTAATATAGTAGGGAAGACTTGTGCACCATTCATATCCTGAATAATGTGAACACATAAAAACAACACTCTTACCTTGATTATAAAACTTATTTAATAGTTCAACATTTTTGACATTAAATTTATTATCAAAATCACTTTTTGAAAAAGAATCCATTTTAATTGATTCCAAATATAGATCAGTAAAATATCTATAAAATTTTTTGGTAATTATGTTTATTTGATAGGGTTCTAAATTTAAATTACTTCTTTTGAGATTTTTGGTTACAAGATCTACTCTGTACTTAAAAACACGATAGATCAGAAAATTTAAAATATCTGAAATTACATACACAATACTTAAAGGAAGGCTTTTAATTAGCTTGAAAAACAGAGACAAAACCACAATTTCTTTAATTATTATTTAAAGAAGCATTCAATACAAATTCTAATTCATCACTGTAAAGATTTTTTGCAATAATTTTTCTTTCAGGATCAATGAGAAATGAAGTTGGAACTCCCTCTGAAGCAACATTATATAATTTAGATATTGGATCATTAAAATATTTTAAACTAGAAATATGAATCCAATTTTCAATACCATCTTCCTCAATTGCTTTTTTCCATGAAGCTTCATTATTATCCAATGAAACTCCTACTATCACAAAGTCACTTTGATCATATTTTGCCATCGTTTCCGCTAAACCAGGATTTGAAACTCTGCACGGAGCACACCAAGAAGCCCAAAATTCCAAAAGAATATATTTTGAATCTATTGAGTTTAGAGATATTGTTTCTCCATTTAAACCAGGGCCTGAAAATTTTGGAGCAAAAGAACCAATTCGAGGTGACTCAGAGTTTGTGAGCTTATAATTATCAATAATTTTTTTGATCTCAATTGATGAACTTGTTCTTTTAACTAAATCAGAAAAATTATTTAACAAAGAGTCAGCTAAATTATAGTCTATTGATCTTTCAAAGATCATACGCCTAAGGATTAAGGAAGAAATATAGGAATCATTATTTTGGTTAATAAAATCAAACTCATAGTCAGTTAATTTCTCTCTTATATTAACAAATTGAGACTCAAGATCAGAAACGAGAAGTGAATCTGAAGATGATAAAGCAACATTTATTTCCTCATCAATCTTAGATAATTCATTAGTGTAGACTAGAGTTTCATTCTTATATCTTTTAAAATCATCATTTGATTTAGTTCCAGAAACTTTTGAGCTTGATAAAGAATCTTTATAGATATTCAGCTTAATTTCGCCAGGTTCTAAAATGAAAGGTATGTTTCCAATTATATCTTTAAAAAATAAATAATGCATTTCAGGATATGAGATAGTGTCTAAGAAAGAAAACTTTCCGTTAACAATGTATGTTGAATCTTTTAAAACAGGTCTGTTTTCTTTGTATTGAACTAAAAAAACTTTACCATCATCATCAAAATCAGAATTAGCAGTTATTTTGACATCATTAGTGCTACAAGATGTTATTAAAAACAATAAAAGAATTAACTTTCTCATAAGTGGCAAATTTAGGAATACTTGGTCAAAAGTAATAACTTTAATTGTAAACTTATGAAAGATAAATCCAAACTAATTTTTGAATTAAAAAACATTGTTGGAGATAACAATATAATTACTTCAGAATGGGAAAAAGAACCATTTTCCAAAGGATGGAGATATGGAGATGGAAATGCACTCGCTGTTGTAAAACCTGGAAAATTAATCGAGATATGGAAAATTTTAAAAATATGTTTAGAGAATGAATTAATTATATTGATGCAAGCAGCAAATACAGGATTAACTGGTGGATCAACTCCAAATGGAAATGATTATGATCGTGAAATTATTATAATTAATACAATAAGAATTAATGAAATTCATATAATTAATAATGGTAAACAAATAATAGGGCTAGCAGGAAGTACATTATATGACTTAGAAAAGGAATTGGAAAAATACGATAGAGATCCACATTCTGTAATAGGATCTACTTCAATAGGTGCTTCAATTGTTGGTGGTGTATGTAACAATTCAGGAGGTTCTCTAGTTCAAAGAGGTCCAGCATTTACTCAATTAGCACTATACGCTCAAGTAAATAAAAATGGAGAACTAGAATTAATAAACGAACTTGATTTAGAATTAGGTTCAAAACCTGAAGAAATTTTACAAAATTTAGAAGATAAGAATTACACTAACACTGACATTATTAACTCAGATAAACTAGCATCTGATAATAAATATTCTGAAATTGTCCGAAATATTAATTCTGATAGACCATCTAGATACAACTCAGATAGTCGTTTATTGTATGGTGCGTCTGGAAGTGCTGGTAAAGTTGCAGTTTTTGCTTTAAGATTGGATACATATCCAAAACCAAAAAAGAGTCAAGTGTTTTATTTAGGCACTAACGATGTTGATGTTTTTTGGAAAATAAGAAGACATATTCTTTCAAATTTTAAGGCCCTTCCTAGATTAGGGGATTATTTACATAGAGAATGCTACGATGCGGCAAGAAAATATAGTAAAGATAATTTTTTAGTTATCGAAAAGCTTGGTACAAATTTCCTTCCTACGTTATTTGAAATTAAGAGAAAAGTTGATTTATTATCAAAAAAAATGAGTTTTCTTCCCAATAAATTATCAGATAGAATCATGCAGTTTTTAAGTAATTTTTGGCCAAATCACTTACCAAAAAAAATGGAAGAATTTAGAGATTCTTATGAACATCACTGGATAATAGAAATGACCGATGAAGGAATTGATGAAGCTGAGACTTATTTTGAGTCATTCTTCAAAGAAAATGATGGAAATTATTTTAAATGTAATAGTAAAGAATCAAAAAAAGCTATGTTACATAGATTCGTTTCAGCAAGTGCATTTGGTA
>JAYNRW010000026.1:6443-14030 GCA_038114965.1 Flavobacteriaceae bacterium
TAGATACCAAGCTTTAAATAATAAAAAGAACGAAGAAGCTTTTTCAATGGATATTGCATTACCTAGAAATGAGAAGAATTGGTTTGAAATACTTCCTAAAGAAATTGATGATTTAATTGAACTCAAATTATATTATGGACATTTATTCTGTCATGTTTTACATCAAAACTACATAGTTAAAAATGGAGTTGATAGCAAAAAGCTTCTAAATAAACTTCTAAAATATTATGATTCAAGAGGTGCTGAATATCCAGCTGAGCATAATGTAGGACATGAATATGTTGCTAAAGAATCGTTATATAATTTTTATAAGGAATTAGACCCAACTAATAGTTTTAATCCTGGAATTGGAAAATCAAGTAAGTTAAAAAACTGGAAGTAAATTTATCCTCTTTACAGTTATCTTAATTTTTAACTTATTTTTGTATGGATTATGAGTAATAAATTTGGAAAAATTTTCACACTTACAACTTTTGGAGAATCACATGGTAAAGCAATAGGTGGTATTATTGATGGATGTCCTGCAAATAAAGATATTGATTTATCTATTGTTCAGTTTGATCTTGATAGACGTAAACCAGGACAATCTAAAATTGTAACTCAAAGGAAAGAAAGTGATAAAGTAGAATTTTTGTCTGGAATATTTGAAGGTAAAACTACTGGAACTCCTATTGTTTTTATAATTGTAAATAAAGATCAAAAATCAAAAGATTATGATCATATAAAAAATATTTTTAGACCTTCTCATGCTGATTTTGTTTATCAAAAAAAATATGGAATTAGAGATTATAGAGGCGGAGGAAGAAGTTCAGCTAGAGAAACAGCATGTAGAGTTGTTGCTGGATCAATTGCTAAACAAATTTTAAATGATATTTCTTTTAAAGCATTTGTTTCAAGGGTAGGGGACGTAAGTATTTCCTCTGATTTTTCAAAAGTTAATTTTGAAAATATTGAAAAAAACCCTGTGAGATGCCCTGATTTAAAAAAGGCTGAGGAAATGGAAAATTTAATCAAGTCAGTCCGAAAAGAAGGTGACACCATTGGTGGAGTTGTTTCATGTATTATCAAGAATGTTCCTGTTGGAATTGGTGAACCGGTATTTGATAAATTACATGCTGAACTAGGAAAGGCAATGTTGTCAATTAATGCTGTCAAAGGTTTTGAATATGGAAGTGGATTTGCTGGTGTAAAGATGAAAGGAAGTGAACATAATGACCAATATGAAGTTGACGAATCAACAAAAACTAATTACTAAGGAGGTATTCAAGGTGGCATTAGCAATGGGATGGATATCTATTTTAATGTAGCATTTAAGCCTGTCGCAACTATAATGAAAGATCAGAGAACTATTGACAATAAAGGGAAAGAAACAAGTATTTCAGGAAAAGGCAGACATGATCCGTGTGTAGTTCCTAGGGCAGTGCCAATAGTTGAAGCTATGGCTTCACTTGTGCTCTTGGATATGATTCTTATAAATAATTCAAAAAAACTATGAAAAAAATTTCATTACACTGGAAAATAATTATTGGTATGTTTTTAGGTGTTATTTTAGGCTTATTATTTAGTTCATTTAATGGTGGAAGTATATTTATAACCAATTGGATCAAACCATTCGGAACTATTTTCATTAATTCTTTAAAATTAATAGCAATTCCATTAATTCTTGCCTCATTAATAAAAGGTATTTCTGATTTAAAAGATATATCAAAATTATCTTCAATGGGATATCTAACAATTACTACATACCTAACCACAACTGTTATAGCTGTTAGTATTGGTTTATTGGTTGTTAACACAATGAAACCTGGAGAATCAATAAGTGATGAGACAAGAACAGAATTAATTAATGCATATTCTACAGATGCTGATGAAAAAAGAGAAATTGCAAAAGAGAATAAGGAGTCTGGGCCGCTTCAACCACTTGTTGATTTAGTTCCATCAAATTTTATAGGAGCTGCATCCGACAATAAAAATATGCTTCAAGTAATATTTTTCTCAATATTATTTGGTATCTCCATGATATTAATACCCTCTGAAAAGGCAAAACCAGTTAAAAGATTTTTTGATTCATTAAATGATGTTATTTTAAAAATTATAGACATTATTATGTCATGTGCACCATATGGTGTATTTGCATTACTTGCCTCATTGATTGTCGAAGCTCCAAATATTGATTTATTAAAAAGTTTATTATTATACTCTGTAACATTATTAGTTGGACTTTTTATTGTAATCTTCGTCTACTTATTATTTGTAAAAATTTTTCTAAGACGAAATTTAAAAGATTTTATCGATGGGATTTTACCTGCTCAATTAGTAGCTTTTTCTACCAGTTCAAGTGCTGCAACTCTTCCGGTTACCATGGACAGAGTTGAAAATCATTTAGGTGTAAAAAAAGAGGTTTCTAGCTTTGTTTTACCAATAGGTGCTACTATTAATATGGACGGTACTGCAGTATATCAAGCAGTTGCAGCTGTATTTATTGCTCAAGCATTTGGTCTAGATTTAAGTTTAGTTGATCAATTAGGAATAATTTCTACAGCAACTCTAGCTTCTATTGGTGCAGCAGCTGTTCCAAGTGCAGGAATAATAGTTTTGGTAATTGTTCTAGCACAAGCAGGAATACCAGAAGCGGGATTGGCACTAATTTTTGCAGTAGACAGACCTTTAGATATGTTTAGAACAGTTGTTAATGTAACTGGGGATGCAATGGTATCTTTAATTGTATCAAAATTTCAAAAATCTTGAGTGTAAAAATTGCTGATTCTTGGAAAAAAATTTTAGAAAACGAATTTAAATCAAATTATTTTACTGAAATAATAAGAAAAACAAAGGAAGAATACTCAAATTTTATATGTTATCCTCAAGGAAAAAATATATTTAAAGCCTTTGATGAATGTCCTTTTGAAGAGTTAAAAGTTGTTATAATTGGTCAAGATCCTTATCATGGTGAAAAACAAGCAAATGGATTGTGTTTTTCTGTAAATAGAGATATTGAAAATCCTCCCTCACTTAATAATATTTTTAAAGAACTAAATGAAAATCTTACTGATTCTGAAAGAATGGATAGTGATTTAAGTGATTGGTCAAATCAAGGGGTTTTATTACTAAATTCAATATTAACAGTAAGAAGAAAATTTCCTGGATCTCATAAACATATTGGATGGGAGAAGTTTACTGATAATGTTATTAATTTGATTTCAAAAGAAAAGAAAAATCTTGTTTTTATGTTATGGGGAAATTATGCTAAAAATAAAGAAAAATATATTTTTAAAAATGATCATTTAATATTAAAAAGTGGTCATCCTTCTCCATTAAGCGCTAATAAAGGTTTTTGGTTTGGTAATAAACATTTTCTTAAGTGCAATAACTTTTTAAAAAATAAAGGACTTAAGACTATTAAATGGAATTAATTATAAGTAAATTTAAGATAAGACCTTAATTATTATTTTATGAAAAAATTTTTTCAATTCCAAGGTACAATCAATGGTTCTAGTTTTATTCTAAGAACATTGTTTACCATTGTTTTATCTATTCCTTTTATTGGACTATGTATTGCATGGATTTCATCTACAGTATTCAATTATATGGATGGTTTTGATTTTTCAAATGCTGACGGAATGAGTATGGCTGAAAGTAATGCAATAGGTGAGGAGGCAGGCAGAAAGATTGCTGAGGAAATGATGGAAATTGGACCAATGGAATGGCTATCAGAAAATATATCAGCTATTTGGATCATTTCAATTGTTCTTTCTTTGATTCCAGTAATATGGTTTTCTCTTGCAACTTACTACAAAAGAGTTTCAGCCTTGTTTCATTCTAATAGAGTAAAGGCATTTATTGGTTTTATGATAGCTGAAGCTACTCTTGACATAGTGGGTCTAACCTCCGATAATGATGCAGTATATTGGATATGTATGCTTTTGGCTACTGGGATTTTTGCTTATTTAGTATTTAGTAATTCACCAATTGGTGAACATGATGGTTAGTAATTAACCTCCGATTCTCTTCACAGTATGGCCCTGTGATTTTAAAATTGAAATAATTTGATCTCTTTTATTGCCTTGGAAGTAAACCTCATTATTCTTAATACTTCCCCCAATTCCAAGTCTATTTTTGATTGACTTTGACAATTTTTTTAGTTCATCTTTATTAACTCCATTAAATCCTTTTATAATAATTACAGGTGTTCCAGCTCTTCCCTTGACAGAATAATGAGCTTCTAAATGTTGTTTAGGTGTATTTGACTCAACTTCGACTTGTGGAATCGACTTATAGTCTTTAGGAATAAGTGAACTTAAATCATCAAGAGAATTGAATTTTTTCATTATAAAACTCCTATGTCTTTTAATCTTTGAATTAAGAAGTCATGAGCAGTAATATCATCGTACTTCTTAGGGTTTTTATCATCAATACATGAATCTAACACATTTAGTTTCATAGTTCCAATAGGATGAAGAAAGAAAGGAATAGAATATCTTGATTTTTTCCATAATTCCTTTGGAGGATTAATAACCTTATGAATAGTAGATTTCAATTTATTGTTGGTATATCTTGAAAGCATATCTCCAACATTAATAACAATTTCATCTTTTTCAGCAATTGCATCAATCCATTCTCCATCATTGGTTAAAACCTGTAATCCTTTTCCATGAGCTCCCATTAAAAGTGTGATTAGATTAATATCACCGTGCGCAGCAGCTCTTTCAGCTCCTTTAGGTTTAGTTTTGATAGGAGGATAGTGAATTGGTCTTAAAATACTATTACCCTTTTTTACATATTTATCAAAATGATCTTCATCTAGCTCTAAATACAACGAAATAGCTCTTAATACATATATGGCTGTTTTTTCTAATGCTTTAAAAACAGTTTTACCTATTTCATTAAATTCAGGAATTTCTTGAACATAAAGGTTTTTAGGATAACTAAATTGAGAATACTCTTCATCATCTAAATATTGCCCAAAATGCCAAAATTCTTTTAAGTCTCCATGTTCTTTTCCTTTAGCATGTTCCTTCCCAAAAGAAGTATAACCTCTTTGTCCTGAGAAACCTTCTAATTCATACTTTCTTTTAATATCATCAGAGAGATCAAAAAAGGCTTTTATGTACTTGTATATATTCTTGATATCCGAATCCTTTAAAAAATGGCCTTTGAGGGCTACAAATCCAATTTCTTGATATGCTTTACCTAATTTTTTGACAAAGTTATTTTTTAATGATTGATCATCTGAAAGAAAATTATTTAAATCAACAGATGGGATATTAGGCATGATTACAAATTAAGTTCAGTGTAGTTTAAATCAAAAGCATCAGCTACAGCTTTATAGACTATATCTCCATTAATTATATTCAATCCCTTTTTTAAGGGTTCATTGTCTAAACAAGCTTTCTTCCATCCCTTATTGGCTAACTCAATAGCATAACCAATAGTAGCATTAGTTAATGCTTCGGTAGATGTCATTGGAACAGCACCAGGCATATTTGCAACAGAATAATGTAAAACATCATCAATTATATAAGTAGGGGAGTTGTGAGTGGTTGGTTTTGTCGTTTCAAAACATCCACCTTGATCAACAGCTACATCAACAAGAACAGTTCCATTAGATAAATCTTTCAACATATCTTTAGTTATTAGATTTGGAGCTTTAGCACCAGGCAATAAAACTGCTCCTATAACTAAATGAGCTTTTCCAATTGTTTCTTTGATATTATATTGATTTGAAAACTTTGTTTTAACATTTTTTGGCATTATATCATCTAGTTCTCTTAGTCTATCAATATTAATATCTAAAATTGTAACATCTGCACCTAATCCAGCTAACATCTTTGCAGATTGGGTTCCTACAACACCACCTCCAATTACGACAGCTTTAGCAGGACTAACACCAGGAACACCGCCTAATAAAATTCCACAACCTTTTTGATGTTTTTCAAGAAATTTAGCTCCTTGTTGAGCAGCCATTCTACCGGCAACCTCAGACATCGGAGTTAGCAACGGTAATGATTTATCAGAATTTTCAACAGTCTCATATGCAATACATATAGAATTACTTTTAATCATTGCATTTGTTAATTCTAAAGAAGATGCAAAATGAAAAAATGTATAAATAATTTGTCCTTCTTTTATAAGTGAATACTCCTTTTTTAAAGGCTCTTTTACTTTAATAACCATTTCAGAAATATCGTATACTTCTTCAATGGTTTTTAAAATATTGGCACCAACTGATAGGTAGTCTTTATCAGAGTAACCACTACCATTTCCTGCGTTGTTTTGTACATATACAGTATGACCATTTTCAATTAATGATTGAACGCCAGACGGAGTCATACCAACTCTGTGTTCACTTTCTTTAATTTCTTTTGGAATTCCAATTAACATGCGCCAAATATATAATTATTTAAAAAGATTTGAATTTATTGATGGGAAAATTTTTAAAGCATTTTCATGGTAAACTTTCTTTAATATTGAATCTGGAAGATTTAAACCATACAATCTCCATAAACCGTGTCTTTTTCTAAAATATTCAATGTATTCATCATTTGTTTCTAAAACCTGAAAATACAGGTAGTATTCTTCCTTATTATAGTTGTCTTTTCCAAATAAAATCCTGTCTTGATGTTCAATAAAAAATTTTCTAGCTGAAACTGGCTGTCTTCCTAATTCATTTATAACAGCACCAAACTCAGTATATACATTTGGTAAATCATTTAATTGATAATCAAGTTTTTCAAGATTGTTTCCATACCATCCAAGATGTGCATTAATAAAAATTGTATTTGGGTTCTTTTTGAACATATTATATTGTTCAGACATTACTTCATCAAATGATGGATATTTATCGGAAGGTCTAAAACTACTGGGTCTTTGTCTAGCGTGAAGCCATCTCTCATTAAATTTATCTATATCATCAAAAAAAGCAATAGGTTCACCAGAATGAATTAATACAGGAAATCCTAGTTCAGCACACTTTTCCCATATAAACTGAAGTCGATCATCATCAACTTTGACTCGATTCCCTTTACCGTCTTTTAGATTTAAACCTAGGTTTTTATATATTTTTAAACCAATTGCTCCAAGTTTTGCAGCATTTTCTAAATTTTTCTCAGTGTCTTCACGAAAATTCTTTCTTCCAATTTTAGAAAGATCAACATTAACAAAAACTCCAAATCTCTCAGGAAAATTATCTTTTACGTTATTAATTGACTTTGACAAATTAAGATTCATCAATTCCTGATTTCCTGAGAATACAGCAAGTCCAGAACCACTCAAATTTATTTGAAATACCATGTTTAAACTATCCATTTCTTGAGTAAGATTTTCTAGATCCATTATTGGCATATTCCAATGATGACTATGAACATCAATAAATGGAAATTTCGATCTAGTTTTTGGATTTGATGGTACAACTAAAGTTGAAATAGGGGAGTATTCTTCAATATCCATAAGATTATTCTTTTTTTGAATTTTATTTTACCAGATGAAATATCTATTTTATGTTTATCACCTATCCATAATGAATTATCTGAAAGGAATAAATGTCTTACTTTATATTTTTTACAGAATTCTAAAATATTGTAAAATCCA
>JAYNRW010000026.1:14040-14626 GCA_038114965.1 Flavobacteriaceae bacterium
ACTAAAAGAAGTATGATTAATGAGAAAAAAAATAAAAAAAGTTTAACTAAAGACTTAAATGAAAAAGATTTCATTTTATTGAAAAAGGAACAGAAACTTTAGTTTTATCCCAAGAAAAATCTATATAATTTGAAATAGAATCACCTGAAAAACCAATCGTAAATTGTTCTACAGAATTAAATAAATTATTAGTCAAAGCATTAATACTGACTACATCAGAATCAGAGGATGGTCTGCTAATACCAAAAAAATTAACTTCCTTATTGAAAAAAACATCCCATGATTGAGGATTAGGAATTGTATAAATTGAATAAGTACCTGGATTTAAAATTTCATCTCCAATTTTTAGGGTTTCTGAAGTTTCAATAAAAGTGTGTTTATTAGCACCTGTTCGCCAGTAAACACCAAAAGGGACAAGAGCACCATCGTTTTCTTCTCCAAAGATTAATCTATCATTTTTATATGGACGACTATAGGTAATAGAAATTTTTGAATCATCCGTTGAAACTGTTTCTAAAGGACTTTTTGGATTTAAAATGTTGTAAGTAAAGTAAATTCCTATAACAACAACAAATCCAAGTAGGAC
>JAYNRW010000027.1:0-14611 GCA_038114965.1 Flavobacteriaceae bacterium
TTATCATTTTCTAAAATATTAGCTAATTGAATATCCTCAAGAGGATACATGTCAAAATATTTCTGAGGAGCTATTAATGGTGTATGAGGTCTTAAAAATCCAACAGCTAAGAAAAATGGTTCTTTATTATTTGAATTTGCAAATTCAGTTAGCTTATCTTCAGCCCATTGAGCGTTAATCTCATCTGGGGTTAAATCCCTATCATCTTCACTATTATATTTAAATTCTTTGTATCCTCTAGAACCACCATATGCCCATGATAGTTGTTCTTCTGTTTGTTCAAGATTAGATAATTTTCTAAAAGGGCCATATGAGCCATCAATTTGCCCAATAGAGGAAAAAGGCTCTGGAACATCTGGATGGGCTATACCTCTTTTACCACTTTCTCTAACACCTTTGTAAATAACTGGGCCATAATCAGCTCTATGTTCGTATTCAGACCATAACTCTTTTTTGTGATGATGAAGAATCTTACCGCTACCAACCACATTATATCCATTCTCTTTAAACTTCTCCATGATGGTTTTGGTATTTGAAAGAACTTCATTTTTAAGCCAGGATTCTTGCCAAAAATTTGAGGAATTATGTGGATAAACTCCCAAAATCATACTTGCTCTTGATGGACCACACATTGGATCGTTTGAATACGCTCTCAAGAAAGAAGTTCCAGAGTCGGAGAGTTTATTAATACTTGGTGTTTTT
Organism: Flavobacteriaceae bacterium; assembly: GCA_038114965.1. Taxonomy (GTDB): domain Bacteria; phylum Bacteroidota; class Bacteroidia; order Flavobacteriales; family Flavobacteriaceae; genus Eutrophosalina. Next base: position 703 of record JAYNRW010000027.1, read on the forward strand.
GCTTGTGGATGACCATCAAAAACTTCAGGATAGTCATTCATATCATCTACCATAATTAAAACCACGTTAGGTTCAATATGTTTTTCACATGAAATAAAACTCACAAATAATAAAAGAATAAGAATATTTTTAAATGTGAGAAAGTTTTTCATAATCTATTGACTATAAATTTAATAAACTGTATCATAATTATTTTACAACAGTTAATATTTGAATATTATATGATAATATGCGATGTATTCTACTTTTTATTTTATTGATTTTTTATTTAGCTTAGATATGCTATGAAAATTAGATACATTTTATTAATATTTTTTTCGGTTTTAGCTGTCGCATGTTCATCTGATGGAGGTGGTGGAGATTCGGGTAGTGGAAATAATGGTGGTGGAAACAATGGCGGTGGAAATAATGGCGGAGGCAATAATGGTGGCGGAAATAATAACTCGACTGAAACAACAGATCCAACTGATTTTACAGCAATGACCTCCCCCGGAAATACAACATACTATGTTAGCTTTGGCTCAGGAAATGATTCCAATGATGGAAAAAGTGAAGATAAACCATTTAAAAATTTAGGAAAGATTAATAGTATTACATTTAAACCTGGTGATAAAATAAACTTTAAAAGTGGGGATAGTTGGAGAGGTTATTTTAAAGTTTTAGGTTCTGGAGAAGAATCAAATAAAATTGAAATTGGTAGTTATGGTAGTGGGAATAAACCTAAAATTGATGGAAATGGGTACCAGGCCAGTATTTTTTTAGAAAATGTTGAAAATATTTCCGTCTCAGGACTAGAGTTTACTAATCAAGCTTCACATAAATTATCAAATGGAGATACTAAGCTCATGCATAATTCTGACAGATCGGGTGAGGATGAAAGGTTCGGTATTTTAGTTTTGAGATATGGAAATGGAAGAAATATTTCTAATATTTCTATAAGTGATATTAAGATATCTGATATATACCCAACACCATCTAATTCTGATAATAGACATAAAGGATATGGAATTAGATTTGAATCATACAATGATTCCGAAATAAATTACTATAATAATATTGATATTGATAATGTTGATATTTCATTAACTGGACATTATGGAATTCATATTGTAAACAGAATGTCACCTGCAAATGAAGATTTTTATCATAGAAACATCTCGATAACAAATTCAAAGTTTACTAATACGGGTGGCTCTGGAATTGTTTTGGCAAGGTGTAAAGAGATTTTAGTTGAAAATTCTCATTTCAATGGAACTGGAGCTAGTACAGATAGTAGGATGTGGAACAGAGGCAGTGGAATGTGGACGTATACATGTAATGATGCAACAATTCAAAAAAATATTTTTGAAAATGCATATGGGCCTCAAGATTCTTTTGGAGCACACATAGACTGGGGGTGTAAGCGTGTTATCATGCAATACAATTTAAGTAAAAATAATTTTGGAGGATTTGGAGAAATTTTGGGAGAAAATGAAATGTGTGGATACAGATATAATATTAGTATAGGCGATGGAACACGAACCGGTCAACACGATGGTTTAATTTTTTGGGTCTCAGATTTTGCTGGAGAAAACAGAAGAAAGCCCTCAAAAAATAACTTTTTCTATAATAATACTATTTATGTTCCTAGTATAAATTCTGTAAATAATAACCCCATGGATCATCTTGGTATTTTATTTAGAGAACAGTCTGAAGAAACATATGTTTATAATAATCTAATATATATTAGTGAGGATGCGAAGATTACATTTGATATCAGAAACGAAGTTGAATTCAATTATTTTAGAAATAACTTGTATTACGGATCATTAGCAATAAGTACAAGTTACGATCATAAATATCATTCAAGTGAGATATTTAATCAAGATCCTCTTCTCAGTAATGCTGGAGGATCTTCTGCTGATGATTATAAACTAAAATCAGGAAGTCCAGCTTTAAAATCAGGGTTTTTAATTAATGGTAGTTCTGAATATAAAAACTTCATTCAAAATAATGGAGGAAAAGATTTTTATGGAAATGATGTTTCTGATTCTGAAAAACCAAATATTGGTGCATATAATGGAAACTAAAAGAACCATAATTTACCTACTTGCTATCTTTTTTCTTTCATGTGAAAAAAATAATCAGTTTTTTGTTGATTCGATAAATGGAAATGATAATAATTCAGGATCAAAAAATGAGCCCTTTTATTCTTTAGAGAAAATTAACGATACTAAGTTAACTGATGGTAGTTCAATTTTTTTGGCAAATGGCTCAATGTTTAAAGGATCTATCAACCTAATTAATAATAAAGACATAACCATTACGAATTATATAGGAAGAAGTGAATCTAATGATAAACCTATTATTGATGCAAATGGTCTTTTATCTGGTATTTTAATTGAAAATTCATCTGGTATAAATATTTCAAATATTCATATTACAGGCAATGGAGGTAATGAAAGTGCAAACCCGCATAAACTTATAAAAACAGATTTAAGAGCTGGTGTTCTTTATATTGTTTCTGATAATTTGATCCATAAAAAACTAACAATTGATAATGTTGATTTAAAAAATATTTTCTTTCAAGATGAAGGTTTTGAAAGAAATCCTAAAGAAGTTAAGACTCCTAATGGAACTCAAAGTTATGGATGGGGAATAAGAATTTTAAACTTGAGCGATAAAGGTAACTTAGAGGATATAGTTATAAAAAATTCTTTAATAGAAAACATATCTCATTCTGGCATTAGAGTTAAAGGAAAGCTTGACAATAAATTTAAAAATATTAAAGTTTTTAATAATAAGCTAATAAAGACCGGAGGTCCTGGGATGGTATTTAATAGCACATATAATTTACACGCTTATGGAAATGATATAAATTTTTCTGGATCGCCTGATGATTCAAGGAAATGGGGACGAGGAAGTGGTTTATGGACTTGGGGAAGCAGTCTTGGTTTAATTGAAAAAAATAAATTTCAAAATGCAAATGGACCTGCTGACTCGGCTGGTTGTCATATAGATTTTAATTGTACTGATATTGTAGTTCAATATAATTTAAGCAGAAATAATGCAGGCGGTTTTGTTGAAATATTAGGGAATAATTACAACTGTTCTTACAGATACAATGTTAGCATAAATGATGGACACAGAGTCAAGGGTGAAGGAAATAATTTTCAAGAAGGTAAATCGTTTTGGCTTAGCGGGTTTGCTGGAAATGGAAAAAATAGAATTGGACCTTTTAATAGTTATATTTATAATAATACTGTATTTGCCAATAAAGACATAGTATCTAAAATTGCCGTTGATAAAGGATCTAAAGGAGTTTTTGTAGCGAATAACATTTTTTATTTTGAAGGTAAAACTGCTATGGTCCTTGGCGATCAATATAAACCAGATCCTGGTGGAAATGGAACAATTGAAAATGTATTTTTTGAAAATAATTTATTTCTTGAAAATAATTGGCCCAAAGAAGTTTTAATTCAACCCACACATTCAATTATTGGAGATCCATTATTTCAAAATTTAGGTGGTAAAAATATTGTTGATTACTACCCAAATAATATTGATTTAATTAAAGATAAAGGTGTAAGAATTAAAAATATAATAAACGACAGTATAGGTATCAGAATTGGATTAGAAATTGATAGAGATATCTTAGGAAATAAAATCGTTAACTTACCTGATATGGGTGCAATTGAAATAAATTAACTATGGATTTTGGTGATTTAAAAATGTATGTTGGTGGTAAGCTAATAAATGCTACAAATAATAATGAAAAAATCATTCTTTGCCCTGCAGATAACAAACCGATTGCTAAATTATCGTGGGCTAATGAAGTTGATGCTGAAAAAGCTCTTGTATCCGCAGATAAAGGTTTTAAATATTGGTCTAAATTATCTCATGATGAAAGAAAAGAGTGGATGCATAAATTAAAAAATGCGGTTGTTGAAAATGAAAATCTTCTTAGAAAAGCTATCATGTATGAAATGGGTAAAACTTATGAAGGATCAAAAGAAGATATTGAATCCCTTGTAAACAGTTTAGATTTTTATCCGAAAGCCATGGAAGAAAATTTCCTGGATTCAAAAATTGATGATAAAGAAAATACCCATAATCACATAATTAAAAATTATCCTGTTGGTGTAGTTGTAGCTTATTTGGCGTGGAATTTTCCTCTGTTAAACCTAGCTTTTAAAATTGGTCCAGCTCTTGCTTCCGGTTGTAGCATTATAATAAAACCATCTGAAGAATCACCAGTATCTGCATATATTATTGGAAAAATACTTAATGAAATAAATTTTCCGCCTGGTGTGGTAAATATAATATGTGGTGAACCAGAAATAGTTGCTACAACTTTATCAAAAAGTAAGGTACCAAGACTAATCACAATGATTGGCTCAACAACTACTGCTAAAAAAGTTTTTTCAGACTCATCATCGAGCATCAAAAGACTAAGTATGGAATTAGGGGGCAATGCTCCATTTATTGTCTTTGATGATGCTGACTTAAATGCTGCATTAGATTTAGCAATTGGAATTAAATTTGGGAACTCTGGTCAAATATGTGTTGCAGCTAATAGATTTTTTATACATAAAAATATATATGATATATTTTTAGAAAAATATCTTGACAGAGTTAATAATCTAAGATTGGGTTTTGGAGAAAATGAAACTCCAGATATGGGACCATTAATTACATCTAAGTCAAGAGATAGAATAATTGATTTGATTGAGGATGCAGTTAAAAACGGGGCAAAATTAGAATGTGGAGGAAAAATTCCTGATGATTTCAGTGAAGGCAACTGGCTTGAACCAACTGTATTAACGAATGTTAACCATAAAATGAGAATATTCAATGAGGAAATATTTGGTCCAGTAGCTTCAATAATGTCATTTTCAGATGATGAAGAGGTTTTAACTCTTGCAAATAAAACAGACTATGGATTAGCATCTTACATTTTTACAACTAGCAAGGAAAGAATTAATTTGTTTTCGGAAAACTTAGAATTTGGTGAAGTGCAAGTAAATGGAATTAAGTATGCAATTTATTTACCACATGGGGGAATTAAAGAAAGTGGTATTGGTCATGATTGTTCTCACTTAGCATTAAATGACTATCTAACTAAAAAGAGAATAAGTATAGCAATATAAACAACTAAAAAATTTAATATTATGGAACTTTTTTTACCTTTTCTACTACTGATTTTTGCTAGTTTCTTTCAAGGAACTTTTGGTTTGGGAATGAAATATATGAACCCTCTTTCATGGGAAGCCTGGTGGTTAGTACATGTAACTGTAGCTATGATTATATTTCCAATGACATGGGCTCTAATTGTGATGCCAGAGTTATTTGAAATTATTTCATCTTCACCAAGTGAAGCTATTTTTTCAGCTATGTTATTAGGATTTCTTTGGGGTATTGGAGGGATCATGTTTGGTGTTAGTGTTCCATACATTGGATTATCCTTGACTATGGGTATTGTAATGGGGCTTGCTGGATCTGCTGGAAGTTTAATTCCGTTTTTTCAAATAGATGATGTTTTTTCTCAACCAGCATTTCCATATGTTATTGGTGGAATTATAATTTCATTAGTTGGTGTATTTTTAACTGCTAAAGCAGGAATTGACAGAGATAAACTAACAAATTCTATATCAAAAGGAAAAAACATAACAAAAGGAATATTAATAGCAGTTACATGTGGACTTTTGTCTTCGTTACTAAATGTCGGGTTTGCTAATGCAGCTCCAATTGCTGCAACTGCTGAAGAATTTGGTGTGATTACTAGAAATTCTAGCTTAGCAGCTTGGGTTGTAGTTTTGTGGGGAGCTTTTTTGATGAATATTATTTATTGTGTTTATCTATTATTTAAAAATAACTCATGGTCTACATTTAAATCACCCAGTTCAATGACAGCATACAGATGGTCAATCATAGCAGGTTTATGTTGGTTTGCTGCTTTAGGTGTTTATGGTCAAGGTGCAGCTTTACTAGGTGAAATTGGACCTGTAATTGGGTGGCCTATTTTATTAGGTTTATCTTTGATTATTAGTAATTACTGGGCATACAGAGCTGGAGAATGGAAAAATGCTAAAAAACCATTTACTACCTTAGTATATGGACTTATTGTTTTGATAGGATCAGCGATAGTCTTAGGCTTAGGAAATTCTGTATAAAATGAATAAAATTCTTGGTTTTGGCGAATTAATGCTTAGACTTACTCCAAGTAAGCATTACGATTTAATATCTGAAACCAATGAGTTTTCTGCCTCATTCGGTGGTGCAGAAGCAAATGTCATAATTGATCTTGCAAGCAGAGGACATAATTGTGAATTTTTCACTGCATTTCCAGAGAATGAAATTGGAAAAAAAGCTATTTCATACTTAAAAAATTATGGAGTGGATACTAGCAATATTTTATTTGATAATGAAAGGTTAGGGAAATATTATATTGAACATGGTTTTTCTACCAGATCTTCTAATATTATTTACGATAGAAAAAACTCTAGTTTTTCAAAACTCACAATTAAAAATTCAAAACTTGAAAAAATAATTGATAACGTCTCTCATATTGTTTTATCAGGAATAACTCCTGCCCTGTCTGGCAATTGCTATAAAAACATCATCAAAATATGTGAAATAGCAAAGTCAAAAAATAAGAAAATTATCTACGACATTAACTATAGAAAAACTCTTTGGTCAACGGAAGATGCAAAAAAATTCAATAAAAAAATCTTAAGTTTTGTAGATTATTTATTTACCAATTCTAGTACTATTGAGGAAGTTTTTAATGTATCCTTTAATGAATCAAATGAAAGTGATATTTTTTCCAAATCAATTGATGCTGTAAATTTTTTGAAAAAAATCTCAAATTTTGAATTTATTGGATTGACAATTAGAAATGAGAAGAAGCTAAGTGGTATGTTTTTCCATAATAATGAAATTATTAAAAGTGAAGCATTAGAAGTTGAACATTTGGATAGAATTGGCGCAGGAGATGCTTTTGTTGCGGGTACTTTGCATGGAATTCTAAATAATTGGGATATTTCTGATACTATTGTATTTGCTGTAGCATCTTTTGGAATTACTCATACGAGTTTTGGTGATGTTAATTCATTTAGTGACAAACAGATAATTGAATTTTCAAAGAATAAATTAATTGGAAATGTCAAACGTTAGCAGTGAAATAATTAATAGTATTCAACTAAGTAAAATAATTGTTGTTTTAGTTATTGAAGAGGATTCAAAAGCTAGTGATCTAATTGATTGTTTGTATGATTCTGGTATCAAAAACTATGAGATAGCATTAAGAACAAATAACTCAAGAAAGTCTGCTGATATAATTTCAAAAAAAGGACTGGATATAAACCTAGGTATAGGAACTGTTTTAACTATTGATGATGTAAATTTTGCGGCTGATATTGGAGCAAATTTTGCACTAGCACCAGGAACTAACAAAACTGTTATCGATGAGGCAAATAGGCTTAATTTGCCATTTTTTCCAGGTGTATGTACTCCATCTGATATTGAAAAAGCAAATGAACTAGGATGTGGTGTTTTGAAATTTTTTCCTGCTGAACCATGCGGAGGAATTAATTATTTTAAATCAATAATTTCTCCCTATAGTCATCTAGGTTTAAAATTTATTTCGCTTGGTGGTATTAACCTTAATAATATTTATAATTACATAGAAAATGAACATTTTATTGGAGTTGGAGGTAGTTGGATTGCTGAAAAGAAATTAATTGAAAACAGCGATTGGAATGAGATTTCAAAAAGAGCAAAAGATACTTTAGATTTAATTAAAAGCTAATTAAATTTCTTTATTGAAAAAGTGTGTTAACTTGATAAGATCTTCCTCACTTTTTAAATTAATTTTATTTTTTTTTCTAAAAGATTTATAAGAATCTTCTTTTACCAAATTTAGATCAATAATTTTTTTATGAGTCATGATAAGTTTAACATACTTGTCTTTAAAGTGTAATATATAAGCACTATCATCAACCCATTCAGGATTAGTAGTTTTTCCGTAACCAGAATTGGCGACAGTTCTTCCAGCTTCAATCGGCTTTTTTAGTTTTTTTCTTGGGTTGTAATAAAGGCTAACATTATCCAATACAATACATTCTCTTAATATTCCAAAATCCCCAAGTTTCTCATCTTTTAATTCATGAATTCTGTAAATATTATTATTTATTTCTACTATATCATCTGAATCGACCACAATTTCAAAAATTTGACCACTTTTATTTAGGGTTTGAAACTTTTGAGCATAAGCATCAATTCTAATTTTACCAGAGTATTGACTTAATGAATCTAAAATTACTGTACCGTCTTTAAAGTTTTCATTCAAATAAGGTGAACCGTCAATATTAATATCATAGAAACTTAATTTTTGTAGCCAAGTATGATTAGTTGCATTAGATCTGTTCATCAGGGGTTCTTGTGAATTCAATTGATGAAAACTCAAATTTATAATTAGAGCTAAGAAATAAATTTTAAATTTATTGATCATTACTTAAATTTATTAAAACTTTCAAAAACAACATATTATGAACAAGTATTTAGTAGAATTAATTGGAACATTTTTCATTGTTTTTACAGTCGGGTTAGGATCTAACCCGTTATCAGTGGGTTTCGCTTATATTTCCCTTTTATATTTAGGATATAATATTTCTGGTGCGCATTACAATCCAGCTATTTCATTTGTGATGTTTCTAAAGAAAAAATTAGATTTTAAAAATCTTTCATTCTACGTTTTATTTCAAATTTTAGGCGCTTGTTTAGCTGCACTCTCCATTCACTTGATGAAATCAAATATGCAAATTCAACCAGTTTTAGCTGATTCGATATATTCAGTATTGTTTATGGAAGCTATTTTCACCTTCCTAATAGTTTTGATTTATCTTAGAGTTACTGGAGATAATTATAAAAACAACTCTTATTACGGCTTAGCAATTGGATTACCCTTAATTGCAGGCATTTTTTCAGCTGCACCGGTTTCTAGTGCTGTATTCAATCCTGCAGTATCCATCGGACCATCAATTATTGATATTATCACAGATGATGGAGTTTCACAATATTTTCTTTGGTATTATATAATAGGGCCGGTATCAGGTGCAGTAATTGCTTTTGTTGTTGATAAATTAATAGACAAATAAAAAAAAAGGATCCAAAAATTGGATCCTTTTTATTTACTTAACTAAAAGACTATCTAATAACCTGGATTCTCTATAAGATTTGGATTATCAGACATTCTGTTTGTACCGTATGGTAACCAGTACATTTTTTCTAAAAATGGTGTGTTTTGCCCAAAGTTCCACTTCCATTTATTGGCTTTATACATACCATCGGAAGCTCTTCTTGTCCATTTACTACCTTGTTTAAGTGTGAAGTGAAGCTCTTTTTCTGCATCTCTCCAAGTTCTTAAATCCCAGTATCTATGGTTTTCTGCATAAAGCTCAACAAATCTTTCATTTTTAATTAAATCAAGTGTAAGATTTGTTTTAGCAGGCATACCCACTCTTCCTCTTAAAGTATTGATTAAACTAGTAGCTCTATCAGTTTTACCAATTTCAAAAGCAGCTTCAGCAGCATTCAAGTACATTTCACCAGTTCTTAAAACTATATATGGCGTTTCATCAGTTCCAAATGGTGGAAATTCAATTCTAGGATCAATTCTCTTTTGTACAAGTCTTCCTCCCCTATTTCTGTTTCTCACAGGAGCTCTTTGTGGAGCAACATTTCCTGCTCTACCTTTAACTCCAGCAGCAGCATTACCAGCACTTAAGTTATGAAACCAAACTTCTCTACCTTGAAATATTTCTTCAGGGGTAAAAAGTGTTGCTAAATATCTGGGATCTTTAGTATAAATTACTTCCTCAATATCAAACCAAGTTTTATTATTAAACTTAGAATGGTGTTTATTACCTGGACTTCCATCTTGATGCTCAAAACGCGCATCTGAAGCTAAATACATATGCATGTTTGAACCCCAACCTGCTTTAAATCCATCAGGCATACCATATCCAGACCAGTTGTGAGTTTTACCTAATGCTAGGTTATACTCTTCTCCAAAAATGATTTCAGAAATGCCTGTTCCTTTCCAAAAAATTTCACTAAAAGTAGCCTCATGATCAGCCCCTCCTCTATATAATGGATGTTTTCCTCCATCAATGACTGCAGCAGCAGCAGCATGAGCGGCTGTATAATAAGCCTCTGCGCTTCCTGATGGAATAGATGTTAGACCATTACTTGATTGTGGGTGATACTTAGCAATTCTAGCAGCATATAAGGCAGCTCTACTTTTTAAAGCAAATGCAGCCCATTTAGTTGCTTTTCCAAAAAGTGCACTTCCAGGTAAATCCGCTATACCAGCATCTAAATCTGAAATAATTTGATCATAAGTATCTTTTAAAGAAGATCTTGGAATCATTAATTCATCAGTACCTGCATCAACAGATTTTGGAGTTAGCTCCAAAGGCATACCACCGTATCTTTTTGCCATATCTAAATACATCCAAGCTCTTAAAAACTTAGCTTCAGCAATTTGTTGCTTGACCACTTCAGGATCAAAAGAAGCTTCGTTTAAGATTTCTATAATCTCGTTACAAGATCTAATGTTTCCATAATGCCATCTAGTGAGTCTTGAGTGAGCACCAGAAGCAGTAGGAACGTTAACTGCTGCCTTAATACCATTTTGCCAAGGAGCCATCAAAGTATATTCTCCTCCAACAACTGCATCAGTTAATCTATCTTGTTGTGGAAAATTACCAACTTCGTTTGGCTCAAAAACAGCATTAGCATAAATTTTAGTTAAAAAAGCCTCAACTAACTTAGGGTCTTTTTTAACCGCATCTTCAGATATCATGTCGGTTGGTTGCAGATCTAAATCGGCACATCCAACTAGAATGAACATCGGAAGCATTAATAATAAAAATTTCTTTATCGGTTTCATAATAATAAATTTATCTTTTTTTTAATTAAAATCCTATTCTAACGCCTGTTGTCACAGTTTTTACGTTAGGATAATCTCTATCATTCGCTCCAGTAATTTCTGGGTCATGCTCACCTGAAAATAGTCCAAGGTTATCAAAAGTAAGTAAGTTTGATCCCCCAACATAAATCTGAGCATTGTCAATACCTAATCTATTTGTAAGAGATTTAGGTAAATTATAACTAACATTCAATGTTTTCAATCTTAAGTAAACCGCATCTGGTCTAGAAAAATCATTAGCAAAACTGTTATTTGGTGTAGCACCTCCAGTATTATTTGTTGGAGGAAAAGCTCTAAGAACTTCAATATCACCATTAGGTCCAACTAAAGATCTGTTATCAAATACAAATTGTTTTGGAATAGCTTGGTGACTATTAAGTCCCTGCCAACTACCACTTCCTGTGAAGTTGATCGAATAACCAGCAGCACCTTGCCATAAAGCATCTACGCTCCAGTTACCCCACTTAGCAGTGGTCCAAGTACTAAAGTTCCACTTAGGCATACCTCCTTGACCAACAGGAACCTGATCTCTCCAATCAATAATTCCATCGCCATTTTGGTCAACATAAATTAAGTCTCCAACCATGAGTGTTGAATTACCAGCAGTATCTTGATCAACAGGGTGACTGTTTATATCAGCTTGGGTTGTAAAAAATCCTCTAGTTTGATAACCCCACTGTAAATCATCCCATTTCCCAGTAAGAACATATCTATTATTATAATCTCTATTCGCCTGAGCTGTTGCTTCATCTACACCAGTCGTTGGTAGAATATTTTCTTCCCATTTAACATATTTTCCTCTAGACCAAGAAACCATTGGATTAATTTCATAAGTAACATTTCCAATTTTTCCTCTGTGTTTTAACATTAAATCAAAACCTCTATTATCTTTCGAATTTAAGTTTGTTCTAGGAAGAGATGCTCCAAAGTGGAAAGGAATATCAGCTTCAGGTAATGCTAACATATCTTCTCTTAATCTGTAGAATACATCCAGCTCGAATCCTAATTTACCATCCCATAGAGTTCCATCAATACCAATATTTGAAATTGACATTGTTTCCCATGTTACTAATGCGTTTGCTAAACCAGCTGATGAAATAATTGGATAAGGATTTCCACCAAATAAATAGAATCCATTAGCAATATTATAACCTGTTAGGAAGTCAAAGTTTGAAATAGCATCGTTACCCATGATACCATGAGAAAGTCTAAGCTTTAAATTATTCCAAGCAGGATTATCTTGCATAAAGTCTTCTTCAGAAATTCTCCATCCAAAACTCAGCGATGGGAATACTCCCCATCTACCATCAACTGAATATCTAGCAGTTGCGTCAGCTCTAACGATAGCTTCAAATAAATACTTATCTTTTAAGCTATAATTAACCCTTGTTACATAACTAGATCTAGCACTTTCAGAAAAAATTTCTGCATTGTCTTTTTCAGCTTCAGATGAATAATTCAAATAGGGCGCCTCAAATGATAATGGGTCAGTTCTTGATCCCATTAAATAGTCTCTTTTAAAAGTTGTCGACTCAGCTACAAACATTGCTTTAAGTTCACTATTCTCAAATTGTTTTTCGTAATTCAATGTAAGTCTTGGTAATAACTCCATGTCTCTATCAGCGTTAACACTTATATTGTCTCTTCTGTAAGTACCAAAGGGTATGTATGCAGCATCTCCATCACCATATGAAGGGTCATAGGTATACATCATGAATTGTTTAACAATATTCTTATTCCACTCATTTTGAGCTTCCATATTTAAACTTGCTGTAGCTTCTAATCCAGGGATAAAAGGAACATCATAAGTTAAACTTATAGCTGCTCTTAAGTTGTTATCTCTTTGAACTGTAGTACCAGCAAAATCTTTTTTAAGCATGTAAACTGGTGAATACGGTGTAGCGGATCCTGAATGTGAAGGGTAACTAGGATCCGGATAAACAGGCCTGTGAGTCGGTTTACCTGTCGCAAGTCTATTATACATTTCTACTAAACCAAAGTTTGCTCTATCTAATGTTGTTTGGAAATAAGAAAAATCTAAACTTGCAGATAAATTATCAGTAAACTTAGCATCTAGGTTAGATCTAACATTATATCTTTTAAGATTATAGTCAGCGTCTCTAAAAGCACTTTCTGTATCAGTAAATCCTACAGACATAAAATAACCTATGTTTCCGTTTCTTCCTCTGGCACTTAAGTTATGTTGTCTTTGAGGTGTCCAAGATCTATAAACATAATCATACCAGTCAAAACCATCAAAATCCTCACCAGTTAGATTGTTGTAAACTTTTTTTCTTGTAGCATCCCATGATAGATAACCAGGTGCTTCGTTTTCAAAACCTAAACCATTCTCTTCTAAAAGAACACCATAATCATGAACTCCTAAAGTATTAGGTTCAGTTGTTGGAGAAGACCATGTTGTTGTTCCATGATAAGCAAATTTAGCTCCTTCTGCTCTGTCACTACCTCTTTTAGTAGTTATAAGGATTACACCGTTACCAGCTCGTGCTCCATAAATCGATGCAGCACCATCCTTTAATACAGATATAGATTCAATATCATTTGGATCAACCTGACCAAATGTAGCTACTATACCATCCACAATGACAAGTGGCGCTTCAAAGTTTCTAATTCTTATTGTAGCCCAATCGGAACCAGGGAGTGCACCAGTCTGTCTGGTTGATAAACCGGCAACTTGACCCATCATAAGCTCAGTAGTATTTTGAGCAGGTTTTAAGGTCAAAGCTTCAGAATCAACAGTTCCAACGGCTCCAGTTAATGTTTTCTTTGATTGAGATCCATAACCAACGACTACAACCTCTTCAAGTTTTGATACATCTTCTTGAAGAGTTACAGACTTTGAAGTTGATAAACTACTTACTTCTTGAGTTAAGTACCACAAATAACTAAATACTAAAACTGCATTATCGCCTACAC
>JAYNRW010000028.1:0-14297 GCA_038114965.1 Flavobacteriaceae bacterium
GCTGGAGATGTTGGTGGAACAAGTGAAAATGTTGATGATACTCATAAAAACTTTGCTTTAGATAATTATTCTGGAACTTTTAATGTAACTGCACCTGGAGGAGTTGAAACGATTACTTTCTCAGGATACGGTCACATCGGTCTTTATACTGGAACACAAAATTATACTATTACATTTACATCTGATGATACTGCTGAATTAACTACTACTGATCCGAATGGTAGAAAATGGTATTATAAGATAAAAGCAAAAGAATAAAACAGTTTTTATTTCATGTGTTTATTTGAATCTCGGGAGGTTTTTTAAACCTCTCGAAGATTCATTAAATTAGAGCAGATAATCGTTTATCAGTGAAAAGAGAAATAATTCTTATTATCAATCGTAACTTATTCATGTCAAAATTTCTTTGTATTCTTTTACTTGTATTCTCATGTTCTGGAGGAGATAATGGAGGTGGTGATCCTGGAGGAGGAGGTGGTACAAATCCACCGAGTAATATTATTCCAAGTAATCTTACATTTAATGTTGAAATTGTAGGCTCTGATGCTTCTAATCCAAATGGTGATGGTAAAGGAGTAGTAAAATTTTCTGCTAGTGCTACAAATGCTGTAAATTATAGTTTTAGATTTGGAACAGGTGATTCTAAAAACTCTTCTAATGGTTCAGTTGAATACACTTATTCAGATGCAGGTACAAAAACATATGATGTTAAAGTACTGGCTTATTCATCAACTAACGATTATGTATCTGCAGATAAAAAAATTACTGTATATGTAAAACCTGAACCAAATGCCGATTTAGTTAATCTTTTATCTGGTGGTTCTGAAAAAACTTGGAAAATTAATGCTGCTTTTGATGGTCATTTTTCCAATGGTGATCCTAATTTTAATTATCCAGCTTGGTGGGAAGCTTATGCTTTTTCAAAAAATAATGTTGGTTTCTATGATGATGAATATACCTTTAAATCTGATGGTACTTATAATCATAAAACAAATGGTAATGTTTATGGTAAAGCATCTTATTTAAAAGGAACTTTTGGAAATACAGGTCAGTCTGAAAACTCTTCAAAAGAGATTGAAAACTATACTCTTCAAAATTATTCAACTACATATTTTACCAAAAAAGAGAATGATAAAGATATTTTAGAATTTTCTGAAAAAGGTTTTGTTGGATTTTTTATTGGTCAACATACTTATACTATTGAATGTTCAGATGAAAATAATATTTTAGTTAGAAGTGTAGATACACAAGGAACTGCTTGGTATGTGTGGCTTACTAGCGAAGAGGTATCTTCTGTAGCTTCCAAAGATAGATATACAAAATTAATATGGTCTGATGAATTTAACTATACTGGAAAACTAGATTCAGATAAATGGCAATATGAAGTTAGAAATCAGTGGTATAATAACGAAAAACAAGCTACAACAGATCGTCTCGATAATGCAAAAGTTGAAGATGGAGTTTTAAAAATAACCGCTAAAAAAGAAAGTTATGGTGGAAAGGAATATACTTCTGCTAGAGTTAGGACTTATACAAAGTTAGATTTCACTTATGGAAGAGTTGATATTAGAGCGAAAATGCCTAGTAAAGGAGGCACATGGCCTGCTCTATGGATGTTAGGTTCTAACTACACATCAGTTGATTGGCCTGCATGTGGAGAAGTCGATATTTTAGAACATACAGGAAATAATACAAATAGAGTTCAAGCAACTGTACACTTCCCAGATAAATATGCAGGTAATGGAGATACTGCAATCACAAATGAGTACAACGACGTTACTACAAATTTCCATGTCTATTCTGTAGTATGGACCCCTCAAGCTTTAACATTTTATGTTGATGATAAACCATACCATGTTGTTGGTAATGCATGTTCAATCCCTTTTAACTGGAATTTCTATATAATTTTAAATGTTGCTATGGGTGGCGATATGGGAGGTGCAATTGCTTCTGATTTTAACTTTGATACAATGGAGGTAGATTATGTCAGAGTTTACCAAGAATAGAATATTCTCAATTTTAAAGTAAATTCATTAGATAAAATTTTAATTTTATAATTATGATCTTTTATAGATTTTCAATTATTCTATTAATTGTACTTTTATCTTGCTCAGATAAAAAAGTAACAACAAATGAAAATAAATTTGTTGTATCTAACCTAAGTGACTATGTTTCAGACGAATACTTTATACTAACTGAATTAGATTCTTCCCAAATTAAAACATTTAATATTTGGAGTCAATTCACAACTATAAATTCTAAATTTTCAACTCTCAACAAGAATAAAATTGATCATAAATCAATTATTAGCTCAATTAAAATTGATCTTGAAAAAATCAGTAAAACCAATGTACCCTCACCATTCAGTAGACCTGAAATAATTGGAAGATTAAGAGTTTTAAAAACATTCGTATATAAGATTGACTCATACAATTTATCTTCAAAGAATATAGAAGCTTATAAATCTGATCTTGAAGGTATGACTGAAGCGTATAATGCTTTAATTAGTAAAATGAGTGAAGTAGTAAAAGAGAATTAATTTCCTTTTAATTTTTTTAATTGATTTTCAATTTCCTCATCCTCTATTTTTCTAAAAATAAGTTCTGGTTTGTTAATTTTATTGTTAGATGTTAGAAGGGCCTTACTCTTATCAATATCATTCCATTTTACTTTTTTTAAATTTAATATACTACTAAGTTTTTTTGAAGCATTTGGTAAAAAAGGTTCACTTAAAATAGCTATCATGGCACATGTTTGAAGTGATATATACATGATTTCATTCACCCTTTGATTTTTACCTTCTTTTATGAGTTTCCATGGTTCTTTCTCTGCAAGATATTTATTTCCTAATCTAGAAAGTTCGATTAGAGAGTTTACACTTTCTCTAAATTTAAATTTATCTAAAGATTTTGAAATTATTTCAGGATATTCATAAACTTGTTTTAAAATATCATAATCTATACATTCATTATCAATATTCTTAGGTATTACTCCATCATAATATTTATGAGTTAACACCAAAACCCTATTTATAAAATTACCCATTATTGCTACTAACTCATTATTATTTCTTGCTTGAAAGTCTTTCCATGTGAAATCATTGTCTTTAGATTCCGGAGAATTAACAGTTAGAGTATATCTTAAACTGTCTTGCATTCCTGGAAAATCAATCAAATATTCATGTAGCCAAATTGCCCAGTTCTTTGAAGTTGAAATTTTTTCACCTTCTAAGTTTAAAAATTCATTTGCCGGTACATTTTCTGGTAATATATAGTCACCATGAGCCTTTAGGATAATTGGGAAAATTATCGAGTGAAATACAATATTGTCTTTTCCAATAAAGTGAATTAATTTAGTTTTTGAATCTTTCCAATAGGGTTCCCAATCTTTTCCGTTTTTTTCAGCCCATTCTTTTGTAGATGAGATATAACCAATAGGTGCATCAAACCAAACATATAGAACTTTTCCTTTACCATTTTCATGAGGAACTGGTATTCCCCAGTCTAAATCTCTAGTTATTGCTCTCGATTCAAGTCCTAAGTCAATCCAGGATTTAACTTGACCATACACATTTGGTTTCCATTTACCTTTTTTTCCATCAATGACCCATTTTTTTATGAAATCTTCATAATTGCCCAATGGTAAATACCAGTGGGTTGTCTCTTTAGTTATTGGTTTTTCACCACTTAATTTTGATTTTGGATTAATTAAATCCGTAGGGTTTAATGAGCTTCCACAGCTTTCGCATTGATCACCATAAGCATGTTCATAACCGCAATTTGGACATGTACCTTCAATAAACCTATCAGCTAAAAACTGATTTTCTTTTGGGTCAAAAAGTTGTTCAGAGGATTTAATTTCAAATATTTTCTTTTTTTCAAGTTCAACAAAAAAATCAGATGCAGTTTTAAGGTGTATTTTAGCTGATGTTCTTGAATAATTATCAAATGAAATTCCAAATGATTTAAATGAATCTTTTATTAAATTATGATATTTATCAATGATTTCTTTTGGAGTTTTATCTTCAGATTTAGCTTTTATTGAAATAGCAACTCCATGTTCATCACTACCACATATATAAGCAACATCATTGCCACTTAATCTCTTAAATCTTACAAAAATATCAGCTGGAATGTAAGCTCCAGCAAGGTGGCCGATATGAAGAGGACCATTGGTGTATGGAAGGGCAGAAGTGATGGTATACCTTTGGTTACTTTCCATTTTGCTCAAAAATATGGATTTTAATTATCAAGTAAGTAGATTTTTATGATTAACTGGAATTAAAATGTTAATTTTGAAATTCTTTGTGAAATTTAAAACAAATTTGATTGAAAACTATATCTCAAGCAGTCACTGAATACATTAAGACTAAGCCTTTTTTAAGTTCAGCATTATCAGATGGTATAATAAATTTAACATCTTTATCTCGTCAGATTAAGCCCGAAATTGAAGATATATTGAGAAAGGAAGTAAACCATGGAGCAATTGTAATGGCTTTAAATAGGTTGTCAATTAACCTTGAGTTTCAACATACTCACAGAATTATAAAAGTTTTAAAAAAAATAGGTGATATAACTGTTAGATCTAATCTAGTTGATTATAATTTTAAAGTTTCAGATTCACTATTGGTTAATCAATCTTCATTACTTAAAAATTTAGATGCAAGTAAGAATAATTTCTATACGAGTTCACGAGGTGTTGATGAGTGTAATATAGTTGTAAGTAGCAATTTGTCTAATTTAGTTGAGGAAAAATTATCAAAGGAATATTGTTTTAGTAAAACAGAAAATTTATGCTCAATTTCATTTAAACTTCCTGAGGAAAATGTCTCTATACCTGGTATATATTACTTTGTGTTTCAGAAGCTTTCTTGGGACGGAATCAATGTTTCACAAATCATTTCTACATCAAATGAATTTACAATACTTGTTAATGAAGAAGAAGTCGATAAAGCATTTTCTATAATAAATAGACTAAAGTCTATTTAAACTATTTAACGCTTTTTCAATAGAATCAATTTTATCAAAAACAACATACAAGTTTTTTAATCCATTTTTTTCTAACTCCTTTATTTTACAACCATTAATCTTATTAATGTTTTGCATAATACGAATAAAAGTTTTTTGTTTAAAAAATTGATTGTTTTGATCACTAATAAAGTAGCAAAGCATTTTCTTGTTTTTAAGAACAATTTTTCGAAATCCTAACTCTTTACCAATCCATTTTAATTTAACACTTTCTAGCAGATTCACAGTTTCAATTGGTAGATAACCAAATCTATCTATCAATTGATTATTAAATATTTCTAATTCTTCATTGTTTTTAATTACTGACAATTTTTGATAAAGATTTAACCTCTCAACATTACTTGGAATATATGAAGTTGGAAATAATATTTCAAGATCAGAGTCTATAATTGTTTCTTCCGTTATTGATTCATCAATTTGATCATCTTTAAATAATCTTTTAAATTCTGAGTTTTTGAGTTCATTAACAGCTTCACTCAATATTTTTTGATAAGTTTCAAATCCTATATCATTAATAAATCCACTTTGTTCACCTCCAAGAATATCTCCTGCGCCTCTAATTTCTAAATCTTTCATTGAAATATTAAACCCAGATCCTAGTTCACTATACTGGTTAATGGCTGCTATTCTTTTCTTTGCATCATCTGTAATTGATGATAGTGGTGGTGTAATAAAATAACAAAATGCATTTTTATTACTTCGTCCAACCCTTCCTCTCATTTGATGTAAATCACTTAATCCAAAATTTTGAGCATTATTAATGAAAATTGTATTTGCATTGGGAACATCTAGTCCGCTTTCAATAATGGTTGTTGATAATAATACATCAAATTCATTATTAATAAATTCTAGCATTATTTTCTCTAATTTCTTACCCTCAATTTTGCTGTGAGCAATCTTAATTTTTGCATTAGGGACAAGTTCTTGAAGCCAAATTCCAAATTCACTAATGTTATCAATTCTGTTGTGTACAAAAAATATTTGCCCACCTCTTTCAATTTCAAATTGAATAGAATCTCTAATTAAATTATTATCAAATCTAATTACTTCACTTTGAATTGGAACTCTGTTTGATGGTGGAGTATTTATAATTGAAAGATCTCTTGCTGACATCAAACTATATTGTAGTGTTCTTGGTATTGGTGTTGCAGTTAATGTAAGTACATCAATATTTTCTTTTAGAGATCTGATTTTTTCTTTTACGTTAACACCAAACTTTTGTTCTTCGTCTACAATAAGTAATCCTAGTTTTGGATATTTAATTTTATCATTAACTACTTGATGTGTTCCTACAATTAAATCAAGTTTACCATTATTAATATCATTTATAATTCTATTTCTATCTTTTCCTGATCTAAACCTATTTAAGTAATCGAAAGTCACAGGGAAATCTTTAAATCTTTTCGATAATGTTTTGTAATGTTGGAAAGCTAGAATGGTAGTTGGAACAAGAATAATAACTTGCTTACCATTATCTATAGCTTTAAAGGCAGCTCTTATTGCAATTTCAGTTTTTCCAAAACCTACGTCTCCACAAATTAATCTGTCCATTGGATAAGAAGATTCCATATCTTTTTTCACATCAATATTAGCCTTAATCTGATCTTCAGTTTCTATGTATAAAAAACTTGCCTCTAACTCGTTCTGAATTGAACTATCTTTCTTGTAAACAAAACCTTGACTTATTTTTCTTTTTGCATAAGACTTTATCAAATCAAAAGCTAGTTTTTTAACTTTAGATTTTG
The DNA here is from genome assembly GCA_038114965.1 of Flavobacteriaceae bacterium. Lineage (GTDB taxonomy): Bacteria > Bacteroidota > Bacteroidia > Flavobacteriales > Flavobacteriaceae > Eutrophosalina. Next base: position 6,773 of record JAYNRW010000028.1, read on the forward strand.
CCTTATTTTTTAATTTTTCCCAAGCACCTGATCCAAGTTTAAAAATTCTTGGTTTGGTTCCATCTTTACTGTTATATTTTGAAATTTTATGAAATAAGTGTATGCTGAGATATACAGTATCTCTCTCTCCATAATTAAGTTTAATAACTTCTTGCTTCGAACCATTAACTTCAATTTTTGTTAGCCCTTTAAAGACACCTACACCATGATCAATATGAGTGATATAATCTCCAGGTTCCAATTTGTTCAATTCTGAAATTTTAATCCTTTTAGATTTAGAAAATCTCTTGCTTAATTTGAATTTGTGAAATCTATTGAAAATCTCATGATCGCTGAAGTATAGTTTTTTTTCATTCTCATTTATAAAACCTCTATATATAGGTTTAATTATAGATTTATATTCATATTCTCTTTCATATTTATCAAGAATCTGTTTGAATCTTTCAGATTGTTCAAATGTTGAAAAGAATAAATTTAGTTTATAACCTTTTTTGAAAAAGTTAGTTAAACTGTCATTTAAAAGATTAAAATTTTTATTAAATGATGGTTGTGGTTTTATTTTAAAATCATAAAATAATTTTTCAGTTTTATTATTTAAAAAAAGAGTGAGCTTATTCTTTATTTCTTCATTGAATTTTTTGTCATTATAATAATTTAAGTCATTTGATGGATTAAGCTTTCTAAGTTCTTCATTAATAAGTTCCAACGAATTAATCACAACAATACATTCGTTGTTAATTATATTAATAACACTTTCATTTTTATCTAAAAGATCAGAATTAATATTTGGAGAAATTTTAATTTTCTTAAGATTATTAATTGAATATTGCGTATCAATATTAAACTCTCTTATTCTTTCAATCTTATCATCATCAAATTGTATTCTTATAGGATTTTCATTTGAATAAGAGAATACATCTAAAATATTTCCTCTCAAGGAAAAATCACCTGGACTTTGAACAAAATCTTCCTTTGTGTATTCTAGTTCAAATAATTTTTTATTGAGTTCATATAATGATAGTTGATCGTTTTCACTTAACAAGATTTCATAATTAGAATTACCATTTTTAGATGGTATTTTTTCAATGATTCCCTCACAGTTTGAAATGTAAACTCTAGGTTCATTTAAATAAATTTTTTCTAAAATTTTTGTCCTGCTTAAAACATTGTCTTTGTTTAAGGATTTACTTGAAAACTTATTAAAAGAAGAAGATAAGAATGAACAATAATTTTCTCCTAATTGTTCTACAATATCAGTATAAATATATAATGATTCCTCTTTGTTATCAGTTATGAAAAAAATAGATTTTTTAAGATTAGAAAATAAATCAATTAATAAAAACGATATTGAAGAACCATAAAGTCCATTTAAATAAACATTCTTTTGATTTTTGGATATAAGAGTCTCCAGTTTCTGGAAGTTCAGAGACCTATTAAATTTTGTGTTAGAAGGATATATATCTTTTATCAAAATATCATTAATTCTATCCTAATCGGGCGCAATTTACTAGATAAAAGTTAAAATTTGAATTTTTTTTTAATATAGTTGTGAATGCAACAATTGTACTATAATATATTTTAAATAATAAATTATTAATTGTGATCTATAATAAAAATATAGATTTGCATTGTTCTATGAATATTATAATTAGAGAAGCAATATCTAAAGACATGTCAAAAGTTCTTGAACTAATAAAAGAATTAGCAACTTTTGAAAAGGAACCAGATGCTGTCATAGTAACTGAGAAGCAATTAATTAATGATGGTTTTTCAAGCTTACCCAAATTTAAATGTTTTGTTGCTGAGATAAACCAAGAAATAGTAGGAATGGCTCTTGGATACCCTAGATATTCAACATGGAAGGGACCAACTATACATTTAGAAGATTTAATCGTAACTAAAAGTAAAAGAGGACTTGGAATAGGTTTTAAGCTTTTTTCAAAATTTATACATTATGCACATGAATTAAATGTTAAAAGAATTGAGTGGGTTGTTCTTGACTGGAATAAAAGTGCTATAGATTTTTATAAAAAAAATGGAGCTCATGTATTAGATGATTGGAGAGTGGCTCAAATGGATTTTAATGCAATAAAAAAATTTATAAATAATGAAGATTTTTAAGTTTGGAGGCGCATCAGTAAAGGATGCTGATGGAGTTAAAAATTTACTGAACGTTGTAAATATAAAAGCTGATAAAAATACAATTATTGTTGTTTCAGCAATGGGTAAAACTACTAATGCTCTAGAAAAGATTGTTTCAAATTATTTTACCAATAAAAATGATTTAAATCTTTTAATTTCAGACCTATATGAATATCACAATAGAATTTTAGAAAATTTATTTCCAGAAAAACATCAGATTTTTAATGAAATAAATATTCTTTTTCAAAAAATTAAATTCTTTCTAGATAATAATAAATCACCTAATCATTCTTTTGTTTATGATCAAATAGTGGTATTTGGTGAAATAATTTCAACTACTATCATTAATTCATATCTAGTACACAATAATATTAATTCTATTTGGTTAGATGCTAGAGAATGTATAAAAACAGATTCAAATTACAGAGGAGGTAATGTACAATGGTCTGAAACTCAAAAAAGAATCAAAGAAAAAATACAAGATGATAAAATAACTGTGACTCAGGGATTTATTGGAAGTGATAAGAATAACTTTAATACTACTTTAGGTAGAGAAGGTTCAGATTATACCGCAGCCATTTTTGCATATTCATTGAATAGTGAATCGGTGACAATATGGAAGGATGTCCCTGGCGTATTAAATGGAGATCCAAAAGTTTTTAAAAACTCTCAGCTTTTAGAGCAAATATCTTATTCAGAAGCAATTGAATTAGCTTTTTATGGCGCTTCAGTGATTCATCCTAAAACACTTCAGCCACTGCAAAAAAAAGAAATACCTCTTTATGTTAAATCTTTTCTTAATCCAGATGGAAATGGAACAAAAATTTCGAAAGGATTAGATCTTGTGCCAAAAATACCATGCTATATTTTTAAGGGAAATCTTTGTTTATTAAAATTATCATCATTGGATTTTTCTTTTATTGTTGAAGATAATATTAGTAAGATTTTTAAATCTTTACATGAATTTAAAATGAAAGTGGATGTAATCCAAAACTCTGCAATTAGTTTTTCAGTTTGTGTTTATGATAAATACAATAAAATAGATGAGTTTATAAAAAAAATGGAAGGAAAATTTGATATAAAAATAAACAGGAATGTTTGTCTTTATACAATTAGGCACTTTGATGATAACTCTATCAAAAATATTTCAAACGGTAAAAAACTTTTGTTGGAACAAAGAACAGAGAAAACTATTCAATTAATTTTTCCTAGCTGAAGAACTCTCTAGAGAATTCAAGACAAAACAATTTTATTTCATCTCTACATTTTTCAAATAACTCTTTCCAATTATTTTCACTTTTACTGTGTGATGGATCAAAAAAATTTCGATGTAACCGAATAGCATTTTGAGAGTAAAAATTAGGACACGTTTCATTTGCATGATCACAAACAGTTATTATGAAGTCAAAATCAATCTTTTCATATTCTAAAACATGATTTGATGTGTGATTAGAAATATCAATACCATCCATTTTCATAATTTCAACTGCTTTTGGATTAATTTCATGATTTTTTACTCCTGCGCTATATACATTTGCTTTTTGGCGTAAATATTTTTTTAAATAACCTTCGGCCATTTGACTTCTACATGAATTTCCTGTGCATAAAACAATTACATTTTTCATATTTTTTTTATTTTTTCAATTATTACTTTACTTAATTTTAATTTGCTCTCATGGGTCCAACCCGCAATATGTGGAGTTAAAATCACTTTATCTGATTTTTTTAAATAATCTAAATCCTGATTTGATTGAATTTTTTCAAAAGAAATTTCTTCTAAATCCAAAACATCTAAGCATGCTCCAATAATTTTATTTTCTATTAATCCACTTACAACATCTTTAGTATTAACACATTTTCCTCTCGAGGTATTAATTAATATAAATTTTTTCTTACATGATTGTATAAAGTCCATATTGACTAGATTTAAAGAACTTTGATTTAAATCAGTGTGAATACTTATTATATCAGATTTTAATTTTATTTCATTTAGAGATACAGAATTTGCATATTCGTTCGAAGGGATTTTTTTAATATCATAAAAAATCACTTTGCAGTCGAATCCAGATAATTTTTTTGCAAAACTTTGACCTGTCTTACCAAATCCTATTATTCCTACTACTTTTTTATCTAACTCAATTCCTCTATTTTTTTCTCTTTCCCAAACATTAGTTTTTATCTCTTGATTACTAATTCCAATTTTATTCAAGAGGTTTAGGAGCATTCCAATAGCATGTTCTCCAACAGCATTAGAGTTAGCTTCACCAGCTGATAGTACTTGTATATTATTTTTTTTAGCTGAAACAATATCAATATTTTCTAAACCAGCACCAATTCTAGCAATGAATTTTAGTTTATTAGCAGATTTAATTATTTCATCATCAATAATAATTCTACTCCTAATAATTATTCCAACATAGTCATCAATTTTTTCTAATATCTCATCTTTTGATGATGTATAATCATAATGGTTTTCAAAACCTAGTTTTTCTAGTTCTGAAGATAAATATTCATGATTTTGATCTAGATGAAGAATCCTCATTAAAATCCAAGTATGATTTTAGCGATGTAGAAAAATAAAAGAATTCCAATTATATCATTTCCAGTTGTTATAAATGGACCAGTAGCAATAGCAGGATCAATTCCAAACCTGTTTAATATTATAGGTACAGATGTGCCAATTAGAGCAGCAACAATAATTACAAAAATCATTGAAACAGAAATAGTAATACTCATGTCGATGGGTTGTTCTATTATTAAACCAAATAAAATAATTAAACCACCAAGTATGATTCCATTTAAAATAGTTAAACTAATTTCTTTAAATAGTCTTGAGATTAAACTGTCTTTTATTAAATCATTTGCCAAACCTTGCACAACAATTGCGGATGATTGAACTCCAACATTTCCAGCCATCGCAGCGATTAGTGGAGTGTAAAAGAATAATGCTCTTAATGAAGGAGTTGACATAATCGACTCATAGCTTTCCAATATAAAAACACTACCCAATCCACCAAATAGTCCTAATATGAGCCATGGTAATCTAGCTTTTGTTAGCTCAAAAATAGAATCATCTGCTTCTACATCATTTGAGATACCCGCAGCTAGTAAATAATCTTCTTCTGCCTCATCTTTTATAAAATCTACTATATCATCAATGGTAATTCTTCCTTGAAGTTGTTTTTGATCATCTACAACAGGAATAGCTTCAAGGTCATATTTTGACATTATCTTAGCAACTTCTTCACCTGAATCGTTTACATTAACGTAATCAACTTTAGGAATATATATTTCTTTAATTTTACTTTTAGATGGAGATGTAATTAAATCCTTAAGTGACAATCTTCCTATCAATTCATTTTTTCGATTAAGTACATATATTGAATGAACTCTTGTTATATTTTCAGCTTGTTTTCTTATTTCTCTTAAGCATGTTGATACACTCCAATTTTCATAAACACTTATTAATTCTTTTGCCATTAATCCACCTGCAGAATCTTCGTCATAACTTAAAAGTTCACGAATATTTTCAGTAATGTTATCGTCTTTAATTAAGGATATTACTTTTTCTTTTCTTTCATCAGTCAGTTCATCTAAAATATCAGCAGCATCATCACTATCCATTTCTTTTATTTCACCTGCAATTTCTTTAGGGGATAATGTTTTTAGGATTTTTTCTCTTACATCTTCATCTAATTCAGTTAATACATCAGATGTTTTATCGCTATCAATAAGCTTAATAAGATAAATTCTTTGATTTTCATCTAACTCATCAATAATTTCAGCTAAGTCAGCATAGTGAAAGCCATCAACTATTTTCTTTATTTCAGAATTTTTTCTTTTGGAAATTAGCTGGGAGACTTTTTCTATAAGTTCATTAGATAGCTCAAATGTTTCCATTAGATAAGAGATTAGTTAAAAAAATATAATCATCTACATCAAGTTCCTCTGCTCGTTTGTCAAAGATACTATGTTCTTTGATATTTTCTATTTTTTTAAAACTCTTTAGGCTATTTCTTAGTGTTTTTCTTCTTTGATTAAAAGCTGATTTAATAATTTGTTTAAATAAAATTTCATCACAATCAATTTTATCTCTAAACTTTTTAATTCTAATTACTGCTGAATTAACTTTGGGAGGAGGATTAAAAGATTCAGGTTTAATTTTTATTAAAAGTTCAACAGAAAAAAAAGCCTGAATTAAAACAGATAGTATTCCATATTTTTTAGTTCCTTTAGTAGAACATATTCTCTCAGCAACCTCATATTGAAACATTCCTATCATTTCATAAATAATTTCCTTGTTTTCAAAAATCTTAAATAAAATTTGAGAAGAAATATTATAGGGAAAATTTCCAATTATACTAACTGGGGGATTGAATTTTTTAATATCAAACTTTAAAAAATCATCATTGATTAAGTCTTTTTTAATTTCTGAGAAGTTATTTAGTAAGTAATCACAACATTCTTTATCTAACTCAATAAACTTCTTATTTAAATTATCAATTTTAAGAATCTCTTTAGTTAAAATTCCCATACCTGGACCAACTTCAATTATATTGTTTGTTTTTTCAGTGGAGAGAAAATCAACTATTTGAACAGCAATTGAGTTGTCATTTAAAAAATTTTGACCAAATTTTTTTTTAGGATTTACAGTTTTCAAACTAGATTAGTATTGTTTCAATTTAGCAATAATCAATCAATTATTTTAAATCCTGTATAACTATGAAGAGCTTTAGGAATTGTAATTCCTTTATCTGTTTGATTATTTTCAATCAATGCAGCGACAATTCTAGGTAGTGCAAGAGCACTTCCATTTAATGTATGTGCCAATTTTTTTGTTTTATCGCCATAATCAATTCTTACTTTTAGTCTATTAGATTGATAACTTTCGAAGTTAGAAACTGAACTTACTTCTAACCATTTCTTTTGAGCTTTAGAGTAAACTTCAAAATCATATGTGAGGGCAGATGTAAACCCTAAATCACCACCACACAAACGCAAAATTCTAAAAGGTAATTCTAAATCTGAAAGTATTGATTTTACATGTTCTACCATCTCATCCAAAACTTGATATGATTTTGTTGGACACTCGATTCTAACAATCTCAACTTTATCAAATTGATGAAGTCTGTTTAATCCTCTAACATCAGATCCATAGCTTCCAGCTTCTCGTCTAAAACATGGAGTATAACCGGTTAATTTTATGGGCAAATCGTCAATTTTTAAAATGGAATTTCTATATAAATTAGTTATTGGAACTTCAGCAGTAGGAATTAAGTATAAGTTATCATTTTGAACATGATACATTTGTCCTTCTTTATCAGGCAATTGGCCTGTTCCAAAACCTGAATCTTCATTTACTAATAAAGGAGGTTGAATTTCA
>JAYNRW010000029.1:0-13755 GCA_038114965.1 Flavobacteriaceae bacterium
GAAGAGATTTCGCGAGTGACATAAAGTCCCAAACTGCAAAAACATGAATTTCCATAAACTTTGATATCGATTTAATATCATTTAATTTACCATAAATTGAGTGGTTAAGTAAGGAATTTCTAGTTTCAGAAATCTCAGAAAGTAAGTTGTCAATTTTGTTCATTTGGAATTGTAAATTTTATATTAAAAATTATTACTAGATTGAAACAAAAATTATGCAAATTGATGTTTTAGTTACATTTATTTTTTCAGTTTTTTTTCTGACCATCTCACCAGGTCCAGATATCCTATATGTTTTTATTAAAAGCATATCTGAAGGAAAGAGTGAAGGTGTTAAATTGTCATTTGGTCTGACATCTGGTCTTTTCTTTCATACTTTGTTAGTTGTTTTTGGGATTTCAGCTATTATCAATTCAAATGAGTTGTTTTCTAACATTATAAAATATTTTGGTTTCTTATTCTTTATTTTTTTGTTTTTTCTAACACTTTTTAAAAAGAATAATGAATATCAAACTAAAAAATCAATTCGAAGTAGTTTTTTTACAGGTTTAATGATGAATATATTAAACCCAAAAGTTAGTTTATTTTTTATAGCTCTATTTCCAGGGTTTATATTTCATGATTCAATGAAAATCAGTCTCCAGTTTCTAGTTTTAGGATTAATTTTTTGGATTATTGCTACCCTTATTTTTGTATCAATTTCATTATTTTCTGGTAGTATTAAAGGTTATGTCGATGGTTTTATTAACAATAAATTTTTTAAATATTTACAGTCCGTTATTTATTTATTAATTGCAATATATATTTTGACTTAATGGTGAAAGAACACATTGATATTATTGAATGTCCAAGAGATGCAATGCAGGGAATAAAACAATTTATTCCAACCGAAATTAAAATTAGATATATCAATTCTTTGATGAGTGTAGGTTTTCATACTATCGATTTTGGAAGTTTTGTGTCTCCAAAATCTATACCTCAAATGAAAGATACTAGTTTGGTTATTGATGGAATTGATACAAAATACAATACAAATTTATTGGCTATTGTTGCAAACAAAAGAGGAGCTGATGATGCTTTATGTTTTGAAAAGATAACTCATTTAGGTTATCCTTTTTCAATTTCTGAAATCTTTCAAAACCGAAACACTAATCATTCTATTGAAGATTCTAAGTTGGTTTTAGATTATATTTTCAATAAATGTCAAAAAAAATCAAAATCATTAGTTGTATATCTTTCAATGGCTTTTGGAAATCCTTATGGTGAGCCATGGGAATTAGATTTGGTTTCTAAACATGTTGATTTTCTTGTTAAAATGGGTGTTAAAGTTATTTCATTAAGTGATACAATAGGTATTGCGACAAATAATAAGGTTGGTGAAATTTTCAAAGTATTAACTAATCAATACACTAGCGTAGAATTTGGTGCTCATTTACATATTCTTCCAACAGATGGATATGATAAAATAAATGAAGCTTATAAAAATGGGTGTCGTAGATTTGATGGAGTGATTATGGGTTATGGAGGGTGTCCAATGGCAAGTAATAAGTTGATGGGGAATTTACCAACAGAAAAAATTTTAAACTTCATCGAATCTAAAAATATCAACTCAACTATAAATCCTCTTAATTTTGAATCAGCTTATAATTTTTCAAAGAAAGTATTTAGTTAATAAATCTCTTTAGCTCAGCTTTACTAGGAATATAACAAGTATCTTTTTTTCCAAAAAAATCATATCTATTTCTTGCTATTATTTGATAAAAAAAGTTAGAAATAAATCTTGGAAATATTGATATTATAAATCTAATAACTAACTGTGTTTTAGTTATTTTTAAAATATAGACAATCGCATCACAATCGTATAATATCTTGTTTTTTGTTATTACTATAATTGAATCTTTTGATTTATCAATATTTGAATTTTCAGAATAGAATTTAGACTGAATGTTTGTGAACATGAAAACATTTTTTTTATCATTTCTTAGTACCCATTTATAAAAGCGGTTACATATTAAGCATTCTCCATCAAACACTATGATTTCATTGAAATGTTTCATTTATTTCTAAATAAAACAAAAATATATCTAATAGTTCAAAATATTAAAATTTATATTCAAATCCTGCATATATACCAAAAGGATGTCCAGGTCTTAATCCTGCAGGTGCTCTTGAAACAGCATACTTATTATCAAACAGATTTAAAATTTTTGATTTTAATGTTATGTCTGATCTAAGTTTATATTTAAAAGAAACATCAAAAATTAAATAAGAAGGAATTTCTATTGATCCATCTGCTACAGTTGAAAATTTACCATTATAATTAGCATTTAAATTAAGTTCAAATTTATTTGCTTCAAAACTAATAGATGAATTTAGCTGGTGTTGAGGAATATATGGAATTCTGTCTCCATCGCTAACTTCTCCCCAAATATCTTGTGTGCTGCCAAAGTCTGTAAGAAATTTTGCGTTTGTCAAAGTGTAGGATAATGAAAAAGGTATATTAATTTTATTACTTTCAACAATATTTGACATTAATAGAATTTCTAATCCATTAACTAAAGCTTCTCCTGCATTAAATGGGTCTAGTTCTCCAAATCCTCCAGTAGCTGCTAAATCATTTCCAAGTAAATTACTGTAATCGTTTTGGAAGACAATCAGTTCAGCATTTAATTTGTTTAAAGTCAACCTTGTGCCAAGTTCTAAATTTATACTTTCTTCAGCTTTTTGTCCAACTGAGCTGCCAGGTGGAGAATAGCCTTTATGCAATCCTCCAAACATGGAAATTTTATTATTAAATGTATAATTTAATCCAATACCAGGAATAAATACTGAAACTTTATTTTCTCTTGATGATATATCGCTGGGGTTTCTTAATGGATTAGATTTTCCAAAATCATCTCTCAATAATTTTATTGACTCAAATCTAATTCCTGGAGATACGGTTAATCTATTAATTTTATACTTGTACATTATGTAGGAAGCAAATGAATTTGCAGAACTTATTCTATTTCCTTGTGACCCTTTATCGCCATAAGTACCCAATGACATAAAACCATTGTTTATATTATAAACATCCTCCCACTGAAATCTATCTTCTTCATCATAGTGAATTCTAAGTCCTATTTCAAGATCATTAAATGAGTTGTTTTTTCCATACCAATGATAATCTATTTTTGTCTGTATACCTTTTGAAATATATTCTCTATTATTTGCTTTTACTTTTAAAGAATTTTCTAAATCTAAATTACCTCTCAATACAGACATGTGGCCTGGAAATTTATCTGGATTTGAAACTACTTTTGATATTTTTTGCGATTTAGCCTCAAACACTACATCATCAAGTTTGTACCAATTTCTTTTAAATCCATTGTAGTAAAAATTTGATGTAATCTTGAGTTTTTCTGAAAAATTAACCTCATGAGTCAATAAATATTGAATATGCTCAGCATCCATTTTATCTTTTTCTGACCCTGGATACCTTAAAAAAGGATTTTTATCAAAGTCAGAATTTGTTAAACCTAGATATGTTTCATTTGAAATTTCATCATAGTGATGAAATTTAAATTCTAAATTTTGTTTTGTTTTACTGTTTTTAAAAATTTCAAATCTAAGTTTAGAGGTTATTTCATTTATATCAAATCCAGTATTTAACTTATTGCCAAGTGACTTAAAACCATTTGAATTGTAATTAAGGTACTCAAGCATATATCCAAAGTTTTTAGAACTATTTCCTATAGTTGTATGAGTTTGCCCAGTGTTAAAACTTCCGTAACTAGTTGAAATTTTCCCTTTAAATGATTTTGGTATTTCAGTAGAAACAAAGTTAATGGCACCACCAGTTGTATATGGACCATACTGTATTTGACTACTACCTTTTAATACTTCCACTGCTTGCATTCTTGCTATTGATGGAAAATAATATGCAGATGAAGCACTGTAAGGAGCAGGGGAAATCAATATACCGTCCTCCATTATAGCTATTTTGGAGCTTCTTTCAGGAGATGTTCCTCTAATACTAATATTAGGACGTAAACCAAAGCCATCCTCTTCGTAAAAATTAATTCCCGATATTTTATTTAGCGCTCTATTTATATCAGTGTAATTAAACTCCGCAAGTTCATCAGTTGATAGATAATATGCAGCTCCAGTTCTGTTTTTTGCAACAAATTTGTTACCAAGGATAGAGTTGCCTTTTATAATAACCTCATCTAGTGATGTTATTGTATCATTTATTTTTTTAATTTTTTCATTTTGTGATTGTAAAATCCCAAATGAAAAAATTAATCCAGTAAGTATAATTTTTCTCATATTAAATTAACTTATTTAGAATAGTTCTAAATTAATATATCTCAAATATATACTTATTATTTAGATTTAGTCTAAATAAATATAATTTTTTTAGTTTTACACTTAAATCTAAATTTGTCACATGAAAAAAATTGTTTCTAAACTTAAATTTTTACTGTTTGTTTTAATTCTTACATCATGTAAAAACAATCATAAATCAAATGAAATCAATATATATAGTCAAAGACATTATGCGGTTGATGAGTTACAGTACGAAAATTTTACAAAACAAACTGGTATTAAGGTAAATGTTACAAAAGCCAATGCTGATGAGCTAATACAAAGAATGAAAATTGAAGGCTCATCTAGTCCTGCTGATTTATTTATAACTGTAGATGTTGGAAAATTATGGCAAGCAGGGGATATGGGTCTGTTACAAAAAGTTGACGATAAAACAATAACATCAGAAATTGATAGTGAATTTCTAGACCCTAACAATTATTGGATTCCATTAACATATAGATCAAGAGTTGTAGTATTCAGTAGAGAAAGAGTTGATGTTGATGAATTGAGCACTTATGAAGACTTAGCAAATGAAAAATGGAAAAATAGATTATTGATCAGATCATCCTCAAATTCTTACAATCAAGCTTTAATGTCATCCCTAATTGCAAATCTAGGATCAGATGTTGCGGAGGACTGGTCAACAAAGATTGTTTCAAATCTTGCAAGAGACCCTAAAGGAAATGACAGAGATCAGGTCAAGGCAATAGCTTCAGGTCAGGGTGATATTGCTGTTGTTAATTCATACTATATTGGACTATTGCTTTCATCAGAAAAAGAAGAAGAGCTAAAGGCTGGTAATTCTGTAGGTGTATTCTTTCCTAATCAAGGTGAAAATCAAAGAGGTGCACATATAAATGTTTCTGGAATTGCATTGACCAAAAATGCACCTAATAAAGAAAATGCTATAAATCTCATAAGTTATTTAACATCACAGTCCGCTCAACAAACTTATGTTAATAATACTTATGAATATTCAGTTAATTCAAGTGTTGAGCCTAATGAAATTGTTAAGAGCTGGGGAGATTTTAAAAAAGATAAATTAGACTTAAATATGCTTGGAGTCAAAAGGAACGAAGCTATACGTATATTTGACAAAACAGGTTGGAAGTAAATTTTTTTAAAATAAAAAAATCAAAATATAGTTTATTAACTGTAGTTTTTTTAGCTACAATAATAATACTACCTATACTTTCTTTATTTATTGGAAGTATAGGTGTTGATATTTCCAATTTTATATACATATCAGAATATCTATTACTTGACTACACAATAAGTACAGTATACCTTCTTTCATTAACATTGGTATTTTCATTTATGTTTGGAGTTATACCAGCATGGTTGATTAGTACTAGCAGGTTCAGAGGAAGAAGAATTTATGATTTACTATTGTATTTACCTCTAGCAATCCCGACCTATATAATGGCATTTTCCTATGGAGATATTTTGAGTTTTTCAGGTCCATTTCAAAGTTTTGTTAGGGATTTTATACCCTCATTAACAAATTTTGTTAATCAAGATTATTTACAAATTGAAATTCTTGCCATTTTACTTGCATTCTCATTATATCCATACTTGTATGCTGCTTGCAGAATTTCCTTTTCATTGATTGGAAATAATTATATAAATCTTTCTAAAAATTTAGGGTTAAATGAAATTAATACTTTTTTAAAAGTTGGAATACCATTATCGCGACCAGCAATTTTTTCTGCTATTTTTCTTATTTCAATGGAGGTTTTAAATGAGTATGGAGCAGTTAGTTATTTTGGTGTTAACACCTATACAAGTGGTATTTTTAGAGCATGGGGAGCTATGGCAGATATGGAAACAGCATCACTGTTAGCAATTGTTCTTTTTTTAGTTGTTTGTTTGTTTTTCGGTTTAGAAAAATGGCTATCATCAAAATTTAAATACAATTTTAAATCTAATTCTGATTTGTCACCTTATTTTAAAAACAGCAATAAAAAATTAATTTTTACTCACATTTCTTGTATGATAATTATTCTAGCTGCATTTGCTATTCCGATCTTATACATGGTGAATAACATAATTATTGAAATTGACAATATAGATTTTTCTGATGTTTATCATTTAAGTAAAAACACAGTATTTGTTTCTTTAGCTTCATCAATCTTAATTGTTTTAGTTGTTATATTGATTCAATACTTAAAAAGAATTTCAAACTCTAAAATTTTAAATTTTACTGGAGAAACAATATCACTTACCTATGCTCTTCCTGGTGCCGTAATTGGTATTTCATTAATTCTGTTATTTTCTCCAATCAATGATTATTTTGGTTTTCTTCTAATTGGATCGATTCCTGTACTCATATATGCTTACTTTATAAGATATATGGCTGTTGCAGTTTCACCTATTGTTTCTAGTTTTAAAAAATATCCAATGAAACTAGATGATTCGGGAAAAAGCCTTGGATTAAAACCATTCGAATTTTTTAGAAAGATTTTTCTTCCACTAAATAAGAGTGCAATTATTATTGCATTTTGTATCTGTTTTGTTGATATAATGAAAGACTTGCCACTTACTTTGATTTTGAGACCATTTAATTTTGACACTCTTGCTACCCAAACCTATGAATATGCTATTGAGGAAATGATTACTAAATCATCAATATATTCAATAACTATTGTTATTTTTGGCGTCATATTACTTTCTATACTTTCTGTCAATCAATCAAAGAAATAAATGTTTTTAAAAATTAACAATCTTGAGAAATTTTATAAAAAGGATAGGCCTTTAATTAAATCTTTAGATTTTAATGTTAATAAAGGAGAAATAGTTTCTTTTATTGGTGAATCAGGGAGTGGAAAAACAACTTTCTTAAGATGCCTTGCTGGTCTAGATGATATTAACGATGGATCAATCGAGCTCAACGGAAAAATTTTAAATGATTCGGATACTTTTGTAGAGTCCCACAAAAGAAAAATTGGCTTTGTATTTCAGGATTATCCATTATTTCCACATTTGAATGTAATTGATAATATCACATTTAATTTAAATGACAACTATCAAGAAAAGTTAGAAAGTGTTTTTGATTTATATGTACTTAAAAAATTAACTAAAAGCTTCCCGCATGAATTGTCTGGTGGTGAACAACAAAGAGTTTCAATTGCAAGAGCTATAATTAGAGAACCTGATCTTCTTTTGCTTGATGAACCATTTAGTAACCTTGATTCAAACATTAAATTACAGATTAAAAATGAAATTTATAATATCATTAAGAATGCAGGTATAACAACTATTTTAGTAACACATGATATTAAAGAGAGTTTTGCCATTGCTGATAAAATTTTAATTTTTAAAGCCGGTGTCTTGCAACAGTATGATGAACCATTTAATATCTATTGCAACCCTTCTAATTGCTATTGTGCTAAAGTGTTAGGTGATCTTAATCTTTTGAATGTTGATGGAAAAAAGTTTTATCTAAGACCTGAGAATATAAATATTGTAAATTCCTCCGAATATAAAGGAGTTGTTGAAAAATCCTCATTTGTTGGAAAAGAATTTCAAATATCTGCTAGATTTTTTAATGAAAAATGGACTCTTT
The DNA here is from genome assembly GCA_038114965.1 of Flavobacteriaceae bacterium. GTDB lineage: Bacteria > Bacteroidota > Bacteroidia > Flavobacteriales > Flavobacteriaceae > Eutrophosalina. Next base: position 7,916 of record JAYNRW010000029.1, read on the forward strand.
TTGCCAAGAACTCATTTAAAGTAGGCTGCGAATTATTTGTGAGTTTTAAAGAGGAGGATTTAATAAAGTTTGATTCAAATTGTGAAAACTATTTCACACAACCAATTGATATAAAGTAATTTATATTGTTTCTAAATGCAATTCAGTATATATTTGATTATATGATAAAATCAGTTAATACTTGTTTAAATTGTGAAAGTTTAGAAAGCGCTCTTAATTGTTCGAAACATAATCTTTCTGTTCAAATTGATAATGTTTGTGATGATCATAGTATGAAAAAAGCATTTTCTAAAATGTCTGATTGTTTAAGTTGTTTAAATTTTAAGAAAACTAACTGCCCACACCCTGAAAGTGCTAAAGATGGTATGTTATGTTTTTCTTGGACATCTTACTAAACTTACTCTTGACTCATCCTCATTTAAAAGGATATATAACTTTTGATTCTGTCTTAAGATTAAATTGTTATCTTTGTGTGCAATTAATTTTTTAGTTGCATGAGTACTTCAAAATCAAAATTTGTAGAAACAGGACTCACATTCGATGATGTTCTTTTAGTCCCTGCCTATTCGGAAGTACTTCCAAGTGAAGTTAATCTTCATTCGAAATTCTCAAAAAACTTAAGTTTAAAAGTTCCAATTGTATCAGCTGCTATGGATACAGTAACTGAAAGTAAAATGGCTATTGCTATTGCACAAGAGGGAGGAATTGGTGTAATTCATAAAAATTTATCTATTAAGGATCAAAGTGATAAAGTTAGACGTGTAAAAAGATCTGAATCAGGAATGATTTTAGATCCGATAACTCTTTCTAAGGATGAAACAGTTAATGATGCTTTAAATTGCATGAGCGAATACAGTATTGGTGGTATTCCAATTGTTGACAAATCTGGAAAACTAATCGGAATTGTTACAAATCGAGATTTAAGATTTGAAAAAAACATGGAGAAGAAAATCAGTGATGTTATGACCTCAGACAACATAGTTACTGGTTCTAAAGAATTAACTTTAAAAGAAGCTGAAATTATTTTACAGAAAAATAAGATTGAAAAACTTCCAATAGTTGATAAGGAAAATAAACTAATTGGACTGATAACTTTTAGAGATATTCAAAAAATAACTCTTAAACCTTCATCTAACAAGGATGAATATGGAAGATTAAGAGTAGCTGCAGCAATTGGAGTTGGAGGAGATTCAATTGAAAGATCTGAAATGTTATTTAAGTCTGGAGTTGATGCATTAGTTATTGATACAGCCCATGCTCACACCAAATCTGTTTTACAAACAATTAAAGAGATTAAGAAGAAATTTGCTGATGTTGATATTATTGCTGGAAATATAGCAACTGGTGAGGCTGCTAAATTTTTAATTAAAGCAGGAGTTGATGGCATTAAAGTTGGAATCGGTCCTGGATCAATTTGTACAACAAGAATTATTGCAGGTGTTGGATATCCACAATTATCGGCTATTCATAACATAGCAAAAGAAACTAAAAATACTGACGTTACAATTATTGCTGATGGTGGAATAAAACACACCGGAGATATTACAAAAGCTATTGCAGCTGGTGCAGACTGTGTGATGTTGGGTTCACTGTTGGCTGGAACTCATGAGTCACCAGGAGAAACTATAATTTTAGAGGGTCGTAAGTTTAAAACATATAGGGGAATGGGTTCTTTAGAGGCAATGGAAAAGGGAAGTAAAGAAAGATATTTTCAATCCAAAGTTGATGATAAAAACAAATTTGTACCGGAAGGCATTGTTGGAAGAGTTCCATATAAAGGTTATTTAGTGGAAAGCATGCATCAATTCATAGGTGGTTTAAAATCAGGAATGGGCTATTGTGGTGCTAAGAATATAAGCGATTTAAAAAACAAATCTCAATTTGTTCAAATTACCAGAGCTGGTCTTGATGAAAGTCATCCTCATAATATTACAATCACAAAAGAATCCCCTAATTACTCTCGATAAATTGAGAACATTATTAATTTTTTTATTGTTGCTATTGTCCTGTGATTTTAATTATGAATCAAACGATAATATTGTTGCTAGGGCTGGTGAAAAGACTCTGACTAATGAAGAATTAATTGAAAAACTTCCTAAAATCATTAATTCTGAAGACTCTTTAATAATCTCAAATAAAATAATTAATGACTGGGCTTTAAATCAACTTTTAATTAAAAATGCAGAAATTAATTTATCAAGTAAAGAAGTTGAAAAAATTGAAAAAATAAGTAGAGAATATTACAATGATTTACTTATATCAACTTATAAAAATAAAGTAGCATCTTATAATTCTGATACATTGGTTTTAGATGATGAAATTTCTGAGTACTATAACTCTAATTTTGATAATTTTCTTCTTTATGAAGATATCATTAAAGGTAGATACGTTAGACTTAATAAAAACAATTTTAATTTGAACGAAATTAAAAGAAGGTTTAGAAGATTTAATGAACAAGATTTAACTTTTTTTGATTCAATTTCTCTTCAATTACTTAATTACTCTTTAAATGATTCAACATGGGTTAATAAAGATCTTTTTTTTAATAAAATTCCAGTTTTAAAAGATGAAGAAATAGAAAGAATTGTTAAAAAAACGTTATACGTAGTAAAAGAGGATTCTTTAGATGTATATTTGATAAAAATTAATGACTTTATCGGTATCAATGGTAAAGCTCCTCTTGATTATATTTATTATAGAATTGAAGAATTAATTAAGAACAAAAAAAAGGTAGATTTTATTAAAAAATTTGAAACAGAAACTATTGAAAATGCAAAACTTGAAAACAACTTTGAAATTATTAAGTAGCATACTTACAACTCTGATTTTCTTTGTCAATTTAGCAACGATTTCAGCTCAAGATAATAATCAAAATTTCAAAAAAATTAAGATAGATGGATTGGCTGCTGTTGTTGGTGATTTTGTTATTCTTGATTCTGATATAGACAAAACTCTTATTGATTTACAATCACAAGGTGTTAATACAGGGAATTTAGATAGATGTAGTCTTTTAGGAAAATTAATGGAAGATAAATTGTATGCTCATCATGCAGAACAAGACAGTCTGGAAGTTGATTCACAGCAAATCTTTAATTATGTTGATCAGACAATTGAATATTTTGTCAGTCAACTAGGAGATATAGACAAAGTTTTAGAATTTTATAAAAAAGAAGATGAACAATCATTTAGACAAGAACTATATGAAATTAATAAGGTAAATCAGCTATCTCAAAAAATGCAATCAACAATTGTTGATGAGATTGAAATTACGCCAGAAGAAGTAAAACAATTTTTTAATTCTATTCCGAAATATGAATTGCCTGTCTTTGGTGCAGAGTTAGAAATTTCTCAAATTGTTGTAAAACCTGAAGTTAATGATGAAGAGAGAAAAAAAGTAGTTGACAGGTTAGAGTCAATAAAAGATGATGTTGTTATCAATGGATCTAGTTTTGCAACAAAAGCCATATTATATTCCCAAGATCCTGGCTCAAGATCTACAGGTGGTAAATACACATTAAATAGAAATAGACCTCAAATGGTTAAAGAGTTCAGAGATGTTGCTTATAGGTTAAGAGAAGGTGAGATTTCTGATCCTTTTGAAACTGATTTTGGTTGGCACATAGTAAAGGTTGATAGAATTAGGGGACAGGAGGTTGATGTTAGACACATTCTTTTAGTGCCAGAAATTACACCCGCTGCAATGTCTGAAGCAAAAAAGAAAATAGATTTGATTAGAAAAAGAATCCTTGATCAAGAACTAACTTTTCAAGAGGCTGCAAAATCCTTTTCTGATGAAAAAGCAACTAAAAATAATGGGGGAGTTCTTATTAACCCAACAACTGGTGATACCAGATTTGAATTAACTAAAATTGACCCTGTGCTTTACAATCAAATACAAAGACTTAATGACAATGAGGTTTCGGCACCATTATTGGAGAGTGACAGACAGGGAAATCAGAGTTATAAAATCATAAAAGTTTCAAATAGATTTGATGAACATACAGCTGATTATTCTCAGGATTATATCAAAATAAAAGAATTAGCATTGAAGGAAAAACAATTAAATGCAATTCAAAAATGGATGAATGAAAAAATTATTGATACATATATATCTGTTAATGATGATAGTAGGGATTGTAACTTTACCAATAAATGGTTAAAAAATTAATTTCAATTCTAGTTTCAACTAGACTTACAGCTTTTTTATTTATTTCTTTTTCTGCTGCAATGGCTGTGGGAACATTTATAGAAAGTTGGTACGGAACTGATGCTTCAAAGGTCTTAGTTTACAATGCGACATGGTTTGAAATAATGATGCTTTTATTCGTTGTAAATTTTGTTTATAATATAAAAAGATATGGTTTACTAAGGAGAGACAAACTTCCAGTTTTACTGCTCCATTTGTCTTGGATACTCATAATTATTGGGGCAGGAATTACCAGATATATTGGATATGAAGGTATTATGCCAATAAGGGAAGGAGCTAATTCTAATCAATTTCTTTCTGCAGACACTTATTTAACTGTTTTAATTGATGGAGAAGTAAATGGAGAACCCAGAAGAAGAAAGTTAGAGAAAAAAATTCTTCTTTCTGAAGCTACAGACTCTTACAATGAAGTAGCGGTCTTATCAAAATTTGAAGAATATTTTCAATCAGGTTTTAATAGTAATTTTAATAATCAAAAATTTAAAATTGAGTATTTAGATTTTGTTGAAAATGTTGACTATGAAGTAGTAGCTGATGAGAGTGGATCAGAATTTTTAAAACTCGTTGAAGCATCAAGTGGTGATAGGCACGACCACTACTTAGAGTCAGGTCAGGTTACTAATATTCATGGGGTCCTTTTTTCACTCAATAATAAAGTAGAAGGTGCAATAAACATTACCTCAGATGGATATGATTTATATATAGACTCAGCATTTAATGGATCTTTTATGAGAATGATTGACCAATTTTCTGGTCAGGTCGATAAGAATATTCAGGATGAATTGCAATACAAGAGTTTATATAACATTGCTGGATTACAATTTGTAATTCCAGAGCCAATAATTAAAGGTAGATATCAGCTAGTAAAAAATGAAGAAGAAGAAACTAATCAAAATATGCTCAAGCTTAAAATTTCAAGTAATGGAATTGAAGAAATTGTTGAGTTAGCTGGTGGTAAAGGAATTGCAGATCAATATGAAACTGTTAATATAGCAGGACTAGATTTTTCTTTAAAATATGGATCGTTATTAAGCGAATTACCGTTTTACATTAAGCTTAATGATTTTATAGCTGAAAAATATCCGGGCACAGAGAAAAGTTACAGTAGTTTTATGAGTAAAGTTTATGTAGATGGAGATGAAAAATTTGACTACGACATCTATATGAATCACATTTTAAATTACAAAGGTTACAGATTTTTTCAAGCATCATTTGATCCTGATGAAAAAGGAACAATTCTCTCAGTTAATCAAGATTTTTATGGAACATTAATTACATATATTGGTTACATTTTATTATATGTCGGCTTACTTGGAATTATGTTTTATGGAAAAACTAGATTTAAAGATCTTGGAAAAAAGTTGTCAAAACTCAAAGCAAAAAGAACTATTGTTTCAATTATTTCATTTTTCTTATTTAGTAGTTCATATTCACAAGATGATTATACGCATCAAAATCAAAATATAATCTCAGACTCTATAATCAAGAATTATGTTGTTGATTTAGATCATTCACAGAAATTTGGAGAAATAGTAATTCAAGATTCTGGTGGAAGAATGAAACCACTGAATACTTTTACATCTGAACTTTTAAGAAAAGTAAGTATGTCTGACACATATAATGGTTTAAATTC
>JAYNRW010000030.1:0-13470 GCA_038114965.1 Flavobacteriaceae bacterium
TCTATTGTTGAAATTTCAACTCCATCAGAGTTTTTAATTCCCTCTGAAAAAAACGATTTGATAAGTTTAGTTCCATAAGGAGTATCAACATATTTACTATTTGCTACTCTTGATATAGTTGAGATATCCATATCAATTTTTTCAGCGATATCTTTCAAAATCATAGGCTTGATTTTACTTTCGTCTCCAGTGAGAAAATAATCTCTTTGAAAATTAATTATTGAAGACATAGTCATAATTAAGGTTTGATTTCTTTGTTTAATTGCATCAATGAACCACTTGGCTGAGTCAAGCTTTTGTTTAATAAACATGACAGCATCCTTATGTGATTTAGTTTTATTTTTCGATTCAGAGTAGCCAGAAAGCATATTTTTATATTCTTCAGAAACATAAAGCTCAGGAGCATTTCTTGAGTTCAATTCTAATTTTAATTCTCCATCAATAATTTTAATTGTAAAATCAGGAACAATAGACGAATTAATTTTTGTGTTTTCATTAAATGCTCCACCTGGCTTTGGATTAAGCTTCTCAATTTCAGAAACTACATCACGAAGTTCATCATTGCTTATATTTAATTTTTGTTTGATCTTTTCAAAATGTTTTTTAGAAAATAAATCAAAAAAATCTTCAATAATTTTAATAGCTAAATCAATAGTTTTTCCCTTGTTTTTTCTTTTAAGTTGTAGAAGTAAACATTGTTTAAGATCTCTTGCTCCAATTCCAGGTGGATCAAGAAGATATATCTTATCAAGAATTTTTTGAATTTCAATTTCACTTGCATCAACCCCCAGTGTAAACACTAAATCATCAGAAATATCTAAAATATCTCTTCTTAAATATCCAAAAGGGTCTAAACTTCCAATTATAAATTCTGCAATTTGTTGATCTTTTTTATTTAAAGAAAATGAATGTAATTGAGCTTTAAGAAATTGATTAAATGAAGTTCCAGATGCAAAGGGAATATCTTTTTCGGATTCTTCACTGTAGTTGTTTGATTTTAATTTATAATCAGGGATATCGTCATCTGAAAGATAGTCAGATATATCAATTTCATCTTGATTGCTTTCATCTATTTCATAGTCATTTTCGTTATCATCATAATTATCTGAATCTAAGTTCTCATTATTGTTAGTGTCTAATGCTGGGTTTTCTTCAATTTCTCTAGATAATCTTTGTTCAAACTCTTGAGTAGATAATTGAATTAATTTCATCAATTGTATCTGCTGAGGAGAAAGTTTTTGCGATAATTTTAATTTTAATTTTTGGTTGAGCATTTTAATGTACTACATTAAAATTACAAAATAAGAAAGGATATTTACTAAAACTCTGCGTTTTTTGGAGTTCGTGGAAAAGGGATTACATCTCTGATATTATTCATTCCAGTTATAAAAAGAATTAATCTTTCAAGGCCAAGTCCAAAACCACTGTGTTTTACAGTTCCATATTTTCTAAGATCAAGATACCACCAAAGTTCTTCCTTTTCAATACCTAAAGCTTCAACTCTTTCATTTAAAATATCAATCCTTTCTTCTCTCTGAGATCCACCAACAATCTCACCAATTCCTGGAAATAAAATATCCATAGCTCTAACAGTTTTTTTATCATCATTTAATCTCATGTAAAAAGCTTTAATTTTTGCAGGATAGTCGTATACAATAACTGGGCACTTAAAATGTTTTTCAACTAAAAACCTTTCATGTTCACTTTGAAAATCAATTCCCCATTCAGAAACAGGATATTTAAATTTTCCTTTTTTATTTGGTTTCGAATTTCTTAAAATTTGAAATGCATCTGAATATGTAACTCTTTTAAAATTATTATTTATTACAAACTCAATCCTTTCAATAAGTGAAAGTTCACTTCTTTGATCTTTTGGCTTGGACATTTCTTCTTTTTCTAATCTATCACTTAAAAAAACTATATCATCCTTACATTTTTCATAAGTATGTTTAATTACATTTTGTATAAATTCTTCAGCTAAATTCATATTATCATTTAAATCATAGAAAGCCATTTCAGGTTCAATCATCCAAAATTCAGCTAAGTGTCTAGAAGTATTTGAGTTTTCAGCTCTAAAAGTTGGACCAAAAGTATAAACATTTCCAAGGCCTAAAGCCAAAGCTTCAGCTTCAAGTTGACCAGAAACAGTTAAATTAGTTTCTTTACCGAAAAAATCTTCAGAAAAATCTAGATTTTTCTTATTTGAATCAAGTGTTGTTACTCTAAACATTTCACCAGCTCCTTCAGCGTCACTTCCTGTAATGATTGGAGTGTGGATATAATAAAAATTATTTTTATTGAAAAAATTATGAATAGCATACGACACTTCCGACCTGATTCTAAATACTGAACTTAAAGTTTTAGTTCTAACTCTCAAATGAGCATTTTCTCTCAAAAACTCAAATGAATGTTTTTTTGGTTGAATTGGAAATTTTTCAGGATCACTCTCTCCTAAAATATCAATACTATTTGTAATTAGCTCGATATTTTGTCCTCGCCCTTGACTTTTTACTATTTCGCCTTCAACTTTTATACAAGCACCTGTATTAATTTTTGACAACTTTGATTCTTCAAATTTTTCATAATCAACTACACATTGAAGATCATTTAGACAAGAACCGTCATTTAAGTTAATAAACCTATTAGAACGAAATGTTTTAACCCAGCCATAAACAATGATATTTTTTCCAACATAATCATCATTTAATATAGACTTAATTTGTAATCTTTCTGACATTATTAGACGGATAAAATTTCTTTTTCTTTAGTTGAAAAAATTGAATCGATTTTTGAAGTGTATTTATCAGTAATGTTCTGAATATCTATTTCAAAGTTTGATTTCATATCTTCGCTTGCATCAGATTTTCTAATTTCGTTATTAGCTTCTTTTCTGGCATTACGAATACTTACTTTAGCGTTTTCAACTTCAGATTTTGCAACTTTTACTAACTCTATTCTTCTTTCTTCAGTCAATGGAGGAATACTAATTATTATAGATTCACCATTGTTCATTGGATTAAATCCTAAATTACTTGATAAAATAGCCTTTTCTATATCTTCAAGTTTATCTTTTTCCCATGGTTGAATTGACAGGGTTTGTGAATCTGGGGTGTTAATATTAGCAATTTGATTTAATGGAGTTTGTGCACCATAATAATCAACTTTTACACTAGATAACATATTTGGATTAGCTTTACCTGCTCTGATATTTAAAAGCTCTTTTTCCAAAAAAGAAATGGAGTTAACCATTGATTCTTCAGTAGCTTCTAAAATAAACTCTAATTCTTCCATTTAATTAACTATTGTACCAATTTGTTTTCCATCAATAATTTTCTTCAAATTTCCAGGTTTATTCATATTAAAAACAATAATTGGTAAATTATTTTCTTTACTTAATGTAAATGCTGTTGAATCCATTACTTTTAATTTTTTTGTAATGGCATCATCAAATGTTAAATGTTCAAATTTTATAGCATCTTTATTTTTTTCTGGGTCTAAATTGTATATTCCGTCCACTCTTGTTCCCTTTAAAATAACATCTGCATTAATTTCAATTGCTCGTAAAACTGCAGCAGAGTCAGTTGTAAAAAAAGGATTTCCAGTTCCAGCGCTAAAAATAACAACTCTCTTTTTTTCAAGATGTCTTACAGCTCTTCTTTTTATATATGGCTCAGCAATTGATTCCATTTTAAGAGCTGTTTGAAGCCTGGTTTGAACACCACTTTCTTCAAGAGTACTTTGTAAAGCAAGTCCATTAATTACAGTGGCTAACATCCCCATGTAGTCAGCTTGGACTCTATCCATTCCATTGCTAGCTGCGGATAATCCTCTAAAAATATTACCACCGCCAATAACAATTGCTATTTCAACACCAGTTTTTACAAGTTCGCTAATTTCTTTACAATAGGCCTTGATTCTTTCAGGGTCAACACCATGGGTCCTATTGCCCATAAGAGCTTCACCACTTAATTTTAATAAAATTCTTTTGTATGGCATTTTAATGATTATGTAAATATAATCATAGTATTTAAAAGGGTGTATTAATTAAACTAAGGAAACCCTTTTAAAGTCTGTTATTGAACAATCTGAGTTTACAGATTTAATGTACTCATTAACTGACATTTTATTGTCTTTAATAAATGCTTGATTAATTAAAGTGTTGTCTTTGAAAAATTTCTTCAATTTACCTTTAGCTATATTTTCAAGCATAGCCTCTGGTTTTCCTTCCGCTCTCAACTGTTCTTTAGCAATTTCAATTTCTTTTTCAATTATTTCTTTACTTACTCCATCTTCATCAAGGGCAACTGGATTCATCGCCGCAGCTTGCATACATACATTTTTTGCAACTTCAAATGATTCATCAAAATTATTTGATAGACCAACAATTGTAGCAATTTTATTTCCAGCATGAATGTAAGATCCAACAAAGTTTGAATTAATTTTTTCAAACGAACCTATTTCTAATTTTTCACCAATAACACCTGTTTGTTCAATTAATTTTTCCTGAACAGACATTGATTCAATTTTTGTACCTAAAAGTTCTTCTTTTGAATTGGAACTTAATGCTAATTCAGCTATCTGATTAGCAAGAGAGATAAATGATTCATTCTTTGCAACAAAATCTGTTTCACAATTAAGAGAAATTATGACTCCAGAATTTGAATCAGAATTTACTTTTGCTATAACTGCACCTTCACTTGATTCTCTGTCAGCTCTTTTTGCAGCAACTTTTTGACCTTTTTTTCTCAAATTTTCTATGGCTAGTTCAAAATCACCTTTAGCTTCAACTAACGCCTTCTTACAATCCATTATACCAGCACCAGTACTTTTTCTTAATTTATTTACATCTGCAGCAGTTATATTACTCATAATATTTATTTATCTTTTTTTTCTTCTTTAGTTTTGTTTTCAGGCTCATCACCTTTTTCTTTCTTCGCTTCATTTTCCGCCTTTTCTTTATCTCTTTGCTGAAGACCTTCTTTGATAGATTCAGTCACTTTCTTTAAAATAATTTCAATTGACTTAGAAGCATCATCATTTGAGGGTATACCAAAATCAACTTTATTAGGGTCAGTGTTAGTATCAACCATAGCAAATATTGGAATATTAAGTTTATTAGCTTCTCTTACAGCAATATGTTCTCTTCTAATATCTACAACAAATAGAGCACCAGGAAGTCTAGTCATGCTAGTTATTGATCCTAAATTCTTTTCTAGTTTTGCTCTGGTTCTATCAACTCTTAATTTTTCTTTTTTAGAAAGAGTTTCAAATGTTCCGTCTTCTTTTGTTCTATCAATTGCAGACATTTTTTTTACAGCTTTTCGGATAGTAACAAAATTTGTTAACATACCTCCAGGCCACCTTTCAGTGATATAAGGCATATTGACTTCAGAAGCACATTCTGAAATAATATTTTTTGCTTGTTTCTTAGTAGCAACAAAAAGAATCTTTCTTCCAGATGATGCAATCTTTTCTAAAGCAGAGCACGCTTCTTCAAGTTTATTGACTGTCTTATATAAATTTATGATATGAATTCCGTTTTTTTCGGAATAAATAAAAGGAGCCATGTTAGGGTTCCATTTTCTAGTTAGATGTCCAAAGTGAACACCTGCCTTTACAAGGTCTTTGATTTCAGTTTTTTTTGCCATTTTTTTTAGTTTACTTTCTTGTTCTTTAGCAACGTACCATTTGGCAGTTTAGATGCTAAACTAAATTTCGATTAACGAAATTCGACAACGTTATTATTATGAACTTAATTCAAGAACTCTATTATCTCTTAGAGAACTGGAATTTTTTTCTGGCCTTCTTCTGACCAAATTTCTTTCTTTCTACCATTCTAGGATCTCGCGTTAGCAATCCTTCACTCTTCAATGCTGATTTATTATCTTCAGAAATTTCACACAATGCTCTTGAAATAGCAAGTCTAATAGCTTCTACTTGTCCAGTAGTACCACCTCCATAAACGTTTACAGATAAATCGTATTTACCAGTATTGTTAGTTAATTGAAATGGTTGCATTATTTTGTACTGTTGTGTGGTAGTAGGAAAATATTCTTTGTAGTCTTTTCCATTAACAATTACATTGTCTTTTCCTTTTGACATGTATATTCTAGCTACAGATGTTTTTCTTCTACCTATTGTGTGAACTACTTCCAAATTATATGTTATTTAAGTTAATTGGTTCAGGGCTTTGAGACTCTTGTTTGTGTAATTCATCATTATAAACTCTCAAATTTTTAAAAATTGCAGCTCCTAATTTATTTTTAGGAAGCATACCCTTAACAGCTTTTTCAACAATAATTGATGGATTTTTATCATATAGTTGCTGAGCAGTTTTTACTCTTTGTCCACCAGGATATCCAGTATAACTAATATATTTTTTATCTGACCATTTGTTTCCAGTCAAATTAATTTTACTTGCATTAATTATAATTACATTATCACCACAATCTACGTGAGGGGTAAAACTTGGTTTATGCTTACCTCTCAATATTTTGGCAACTTTTGAGCACATTCTACCAAGATTTTGATCACTTGCATCAACAAGAAACCATCTCTTTTGAACGTCTTCTTTTCTAATCGAAACTGTTTTAAAACTATTAGATTCCAAATCAATTATTTTAATGGTCGACAAAACTACAATAATTAATCAATATTGCAAATGATTTACAAAATAAATATAACCTAGTGTGCCTCAAGCCAATTGTTGCCTAGTCCGATGTCAACTTTAAGAGGAACTTTTAGTTTATAGGCACTTTGCATGCTTGATGAAATAATTTCTTTTACAATGTTTAATTCATCTTTTAAACAATCAAAAATAAGTTCATCATGAACTTGTAATATGAGTTTTGATTTAATTGATTGATTTTGAAATTCGTTATTGATTTTGACCATTGCAATTTTTATAATATCTGCAGCGCTACCTTGAACTGGAGTGTTAATTGCATTTCTTTCTGCTGAGGATCTTAATATTGCATTTCTTGAATTTATATCATTTAAAAATCTTTTTCTTCCAAGAATTGTTTTTACATATCCATTTTCCCTAGCAAATTCAATTTGATCCTGTGTGAAATCTTTTAGTTTAGGATATGATTTATAATAGTTTTCTATTATTTCTTTTGATTCTGATCTACTTAGTTTGGTTTGATTACTCAATCCAAAAGCAGAAACACCATAAATAATTCCAAAGTTTACAACTTTTGCATGACTTCTTTGTTCTGGTGTAACATCCTTAAGTTTAATTCCAAAAACATTTGCAGCTGTTGCGGTATGAATATCTTCATCATTATTAAATGCATCAATCATACTTTTGTCATTACTCATTGAAGCAATAACTCTAAGTTCAATTTGGGAATAATCTGCTGATACTAGAATGTGTTTATTATCTCTTGGAGTAAAAGCTTTTCTAATTAATTTTCCATTTTCTTTTCTAATCGGGATATTTTGAAGATTAGGATTCAAACTACTTAATCTACCAGTTGATGTTAGGGTCTGATTAAAAATGGTATGAATTCTTTTAGTTTCACTATTTATTTGTTTTGGAAGTGCAGTAACATATGTTGTGATGAGTTTTTGTAAAGATCTCCATTTTAGAATTTTTTCAACTATTTTATGTTTTTCAGAAAGCTTTGATAAAGTTTCTTCACTTGTAGAGTATTGTCCAGTCTTTGTTTTTTTTGCCTTGGATTCGATTTTTAATTTATCAAATAGTATTTCTCCGAGTTGTTTTGGAGACGCTAAATTAAACTCTTCACCTGAGAAACTAAAAATTTCGGATTGCAGTTTTTTTAAAGAGTTATCAAATTGTTTGTATATATCATCTAACAACTTGGTATCAATATTTACTCCTTCATTTTCCATTTCGGTTAAAATTATAGATAAAGGCATCTCAACATCTTCAAAAAGAGGTTCAATTCCATGTTCAATAATTTCTTTAGAAATTATTGTAGATAATTTATTTATATAAAATACTCTTTCTTCAGAACCTAAATTAAAACCATAAATTTTTAAAAATGATTCAAAATCATCACGTCTGCTCGAATCAATTAGGTAGTTAGCAATTTTTAAATCAAAAAATTTTTTAGGATCATGGCTCAAGTTGTGTTTATTTAAAAAACGTAAAACTTTTTTTATATCAAAAACATAAATTTTAGAATTTGCACTAAATAATGGCTCAATTATTTTAATAAATTCATTTGAATTTCTTTGATCAAGATTAATAGAATAAATTGAATTTTCAGTCCAACAAAAAGTTAAATAGTTTTCTTTGTTAACATCAATAGAATAAGTTTTTTCATTGGATAGTTTTTCATGTAAAAGTCTAAAAGATGTTTCGTTAGAGACATCTTGAATTAAAAATTTATTAGAAGATATGGTAGCTTCCTCAATATTAGTAAATAAGTCAATATTCTTATCAATTTCTTTAATTTCTTCATTATCCTTAACGAAAAGCTTTTTATAGGTTTCAGTTAATCTTCTAAACTCAAGTTCAGTAAAAATTTTAGTTATCTCATTATTATTGGGCGCTTTTAATTTTAAATCTTCAAGTTCAAATTCAACAGGAACATTTGTAATTATTGTTGCTAATTTTTTTGATAAAAAACCAAGCTCTTTATTATCTTCAATTTTTTCTTTTAATTTTCCTTTTAAATGTTCTATGTTCTCAATTAATCCTTCAAGAGAACCATATTCTTTTAAAAATTTTTTAGCTGTTTTATCTCCAACCCCAGGGAGGCCAGGTATATTATCAACAGAATCCCCCATCATCCCTAAATAATCAATAACTTTTATCGGATGATCAATTTCAAATTTCTTATTCACTTCATCAACTCCCCAAATTTCAATACCATTTCCAAATCGAGCTGGTTTATATAAGAATATATTTTTAGTAACTAATTGTGCAAAATCTTTATCTGGAGTTACCATAAATGTTTGAAACCCTTCTTTTTCAGCTCTCAATGCAATAGTTCCTATTATATCATCAGCTTCGTAACCTTCTTTATCAATTGTATTAATACCTAAGTTTTTTAGGATATCATAAATAATTGGTACTGATTCAAGAATTGGTTCTGGTGTAGCATGTCTATTAGCTTTATATTCTTGAAATATTTCTCTTCTGTCTTTGGAACCCCCTTTATCAAAAACAACTGAAAAATAATCAGGATTTTCTCTATTTAAAATATCAAATATTGAATTCAAAAATCCCATTATTGCACTTGTATCAAATCCTTTTGAATTAATTCTAGGATTTTTTATAAAAGCATAATATCCTCTGAAAATTAGAGCATAGGCATCAATCAAAAAAAGTTTTGGTTTATTCATTGAAGTAGGTTCTAAATTACGAACTAATGATTAGAAATCTTAATATTTATTAACCTAAAATAGTTTGATATAAAACAGTAAAAATCACTTATTTATAAAAAATGTTATTTTTACCCTAAATTCTGTATATGTCTAAATTTGGTGAACTTATTGATTCTGAAATGCCAATTCTTTTGGATTTTTATACTGATTGGAATGAATCATCAACTTCAATGCATCCAGTTTTAAAAGATGTTGCAGCTGCTATTGGTGATAAAGGAAAAGTCATTAAAATCAATGTAGATAAAAATAATGAGTTGGCGCAAGCTCTCAGGATTAAAGGATTGCCTACTTTAATGATTTACAAATCAGGTGAAATGGTTTGGAGACAAAGTGGTGAGCAAGATGCAAATACACTCATCAACCTTCTTAATGAATTTATTTAGATCAAAGTTGATTTAAGTATTTATTATATTCACTAAGTTCATTTTCTAAATAGCTTTCTTCTTCAAATTCTATTATATAATTTATTAAATTTTCAAATGAAATAAGTTCTTGAGATGAAAGAGAATCAATATATTCAGAATTAGATTCGTTTTTAGCTGTTATTAGCTGTTCAAGCCTAGAGGTAATTAATTTTTTAATTTTTTCATAAAGAGTTCGAGCTTCCAAATTTTTATTTGTAACATATAAGGGTGTAATAAAGCTAGTCATGTAATTATAAAAATCATATTCACCATACAAGCTTTTAAAAATATCAGATGTATTCATATATTTTAGAATATAATCACTCACAAACTCAATTTCTCCTAAATTTATTTGATTTTCAAGAAGACCTCGTAATCTTTCATTATAGGTAAAAATATTTTCAGCATATGATTCTAAATCAAAACTATTTTCATTATAAAGCATAGATTTTGAGTAATAATTGATTTGATCATGATATTTTTCCTCAATTATTTTAAATAAGTTTTTACCCTTTTCAATTTTTCCAAGTTTATAATAGCTATCTATATAGGGCTCACTTAAACTATAATATCCAAAAAACTCAATAGGTAATTTTTCAAAAGAAAGATCTAAAATTTCATTAGCCTTATCGTAATCTCCAAGTGAGATAAATTCTTCCGCAAGTCTATGTAAATTACTTCTAAAAGTTATACTATTTTTCCTCGTTTCAGGATCATGGTAAATTTTATCTGATTCTGAATTACCCCATTGCCATTTTTTTACAATTTTGTACATATTATTTGGGTCAATTCTCCCCATCTGGTATGGATTTTCAGGATTTAATGGAGTTTTAATTGGAACAAGCTTATATACTAATCCGTCTAATTGAAGATAATCTTTCATCCATAAATATTCTGAATCTTTATAACTTCCACCTGTAAAATATATTGGTCTTTCCCAGTCATTTTTAGAAAGAATATCAAGCATAAGTATTTGATTTTTATAAAGACCAGATTTAGGAAGATTTATATCTATATAATCAACAATTAAATTTTCATTTTCTTTTTTTACAACAACAGAGTTAAGAACATTTTCTTTATTAAATTAAAAAAGAACCTTATTAGTAGGGTAAAAAACAATGTTTTGAGTAAATTTTGGTACTTCACTTAAATCAGATTTATCATAACCATATTGTTCTAGTAAAAATTTGTATTTAGTTCTTTCATTATCACTGCTTATCCAGTTCATAAAATCTTTTAAGTCCCACCTTACAGAATCAATTAAAGCTTCATATTTAATGTAATCTCTTACACCATAAGCGTATTGACTGTGTTTTAGTTGGGATTTTATTGGCTCACTTTTATATGCCTTTCTCTTCATTTGGTCCATATACCAATCAGTTGCTATTAAGCTAGTATTTATTGTCCTTACATCAGTTCTGTGTTCTTCAATCTCTTGAGCATACCAAAGAGCAAAAGTATCATTGTCTCCAATTGTAAAAATCATAGCTTGTTTGTCTTCCTCAATTGAATCAAGATATGCTTTAGCTAAAGTTTGAGCTGTATATCTATTAGATCTGTCGTGATCATCCCAATTATTGAATGCAAGTAATACAGGAGCAGTTAATACAATCATGAATGAAATTAAGGAAGAATAACGTTCGTTTAAATAGTGTTTTATGGATTTAAAAAAGTACATAAAACTTAGTCCAATAAAAATTGAAAATGCATAAAATGAACCAACTAGAGCATAGTCTCTTTCTCTTGGCTCAAAAACTCTTTCATTTAAATAAAACTTTAGAGCTATTCCAGTGAAAATAAATAATAGAAATAGAGGCCAAAAAGTCTTAAAATCAATTTTTAATAAATAGAAGAAACCTATTAATCCCAGTATTAATGGTATCATGTAATATTTGTTCCTAGCTTTATTGTTAATTACATCCTGAGGTAAATTTTCTTGAGAACCTAATCTAGCTTCATCAATAATTTTAAAACCTGAAATCCAATTTCCGTTTTCGAGATCAAATTTCCATTGATTATCGTTTTGTCTTCCAGAAAAATTCCACATAAAATATCTCAAATACATCTGACCTACTTGGTAAGAAAAAAAGTAATTCAAATTTGATAACAAATTAGGCTTTTCAATATCAATATAACTGCTAAAATTTGACAAAAACTCACCAAATTCTTCACCTGTCACATCATCATTATCAATTTCATTTCTAAAATTTTGTACGATTTCTTGTATTTGAGGCTCATTTTTATATTCTTTTTTAATTTCAAAATCTAAAAAACCATAATATTTTAAATAATTAACTGCATTATCAGAGCTCCACATTCTAGGGAATAATCCACGATGTTTTTTATTTGAATTAATTTTTCCTCTTTCCCAGTCATTGACAATTACATACCTATTGAGTCTTTCATCTTTTTCATATTTTGGTTTATCGTCCTTGTAAGGTTCATCTTCATCTTGACCTGCATACGCATCTGTAAACATTGGACCATAAAACAAATATGTATCTGGATATTGTTCTAGATTATAATACGCTAATAAGGATCTAGCATCTTTTGGTGAATTTTCATTTATAACTGTTTCAGCATTTGATCTAATTGGAATCATTAACCAAGATGAAAATCCAATAAATATGAATGTTAAACAAAGTATTAAAGTGTTTAGATTATATAGTTTTCTTTTGTATGTGTACTTTATTGAACTGTATAAAATGAATACTAAAAGAAATCCTGTGAAAATTGTTCCTGAATTAAAAGGGAGCCCCAGTTCATTAACAAAAAATACTTCTAAGTAACCAAATAATTTTAAAGTTGATGGTAACAAAAGCTTGAATATGAACAATAGGATTGAAACAGATATGATGTTTGCTAAAACAAATTTTTTAAAATCAAATTTCGAATATTTTTTGAAATAGTAAATTAATCCAATGGATGGCAATGCAAGGAGCCCCATAAAATGAACTCCGAATGATAAACCAATAACAAATGAAATTAAAATTAACCATCTATCTGATCTATCAGTGTCAAATTCAGATTCCCATTTTAAACCTAGCCAAAAAAGTATAGATAATATTAATGTAGCCATAGCATAAACCTCGGCTTCAACTGCATTAAACCAGAAGCTATCAGTAAATGTAAATGTAAGAGCACCAAGAAATGATGAACCAAAAACTTTTATAATCTCATTTTTTTCAATAACATCACTTAGTCCTAGAATCTTTTTTGTTATCAATGAAATTGACCAAAAAAGAAAAACAATAGTAAATGCACTTGATGTTACAGACATCATATTTACTGTAAATGCAATTTGCTCCACATCAAAAGCTAAAATGGAAAAAATAGCACCCAGCATTTGAAAAAGAGGAGCCCCAGGTGGGTGTCCAATTTGTAATTTTGCTGAGGTTGAAATATACTCTGCGCAATCCCAGTAGCTAGCTGTTGGTTCAACCGTTAGTGAGTAAACTAAAAAAGCGATTAGCCCACATATAAACCCAAAAATCTTATTATACTTAGTAAAACTCAAAATGATTTTTTTTGAATAAACGAAAATAAATAAACATTATCAATTATTTAGTTAATTGTCCGTTAAACATAGAAGTAATATTTATTTGATATAAACTGGTTTATAATTGAAACTTATTTTAAATTTGCACCCACTTGGCCTATGGTGTAACTGGCAACACGTCTGGTTTTGGTCCAGAAGAGTCTA
>JAYNRW010000031.1:0-13258 GCA_038114965.1 Flavobacteriaceae bacterium
CCCTAAAATATCTCTGTAAAAACTGCGTGTTGTAGTAATTTCTTTTACTGGAATTGCTAAATGAAATGGAGATAGATTATTCATAATAAAATAAATTTTACGTGAATTTATTAATTATAATTTAATCAAGATATATTTGCTTAATTAATGATAAAAAAAGATAATTTTTTAACAAAACTTCCAGTTATGGAGAAGTTTTATACAATTCAAGGAGAAGGATACTATTCTGGTCAACCATTCTACTTTATAAGATTAGGAGGTTGTGATGTTGGTTGTCATTGGTGTGATGTTAAAGAAAGTTGGGATCATAATCAACATCAATTTATTGAAGTTGATGATTTAATAAAAGATGTAAAAGAATATACTAGTAATGTTGTAATTACTGGAGGTGAACCTTTAATGTGGGACTTAAGTGAGTTTACTAAGCGATTTAAAGAAAATAATATAAAACTACATCTTGAAACATCCGGGGCATATGAGATGTCAGGAAATTGGGACTGGGTCTGTCTTTCACCAAAAAAGAAAATGTTACCTAAACAAGAAATTTATTCAAAAGCTAATGAACTTAAAGTTATAATCTATAATAATGATGATTTTAAATTTGCAATTCAAGAGTCAGAAAAAGTAAGTTCAAAATGTAAATTATTTTTACAACCTGAGTGGAGCAAATTTGATATAATGAAAGATAAAATAGCTCAGTTTGTAATGAAAAATAAAAATTGGAATATTTCCCTACAAATTCACAAGTATTTGGAAATAGATTAGTTGTAAAGCATATATTTATTTCTAATAATCATATAAGACTCTATGTCTTTTTTCCAAGTTGACTTAATTTCTTCAGCGCTCATCCCTGCTTTTATCTGATTCTCAAGTTTTTTGGTACCTGCAAGTCTATAAAAACCACTTCTAAAAAATTTTTCTTTTTCAGGGCTATAATTATATGCTTTTATTAACCACCCTAGATTAATCTTACTTAATTTTTTTTCATGTCTTAAATCTAAACCAAAACATTCTATACCATTATGCTTAGGATTTTTTGCTCCAAAATTTGGTCTAGGCGTAAAACTAAATGGTTGATTATTCCAATTGGGAGAACCAATAACTTGAAATTGCATTTCAGTTCCTCTGCCAACACTTACAGGAGTTTGCTCAAAAAAACAAAGAGAGGGATATAAATTTATTGATTTTAGGTTTGGAAGATTTGGTGAAGGTTTTGATTTTAGTTGATATTCAAATTCTCTATTATAGTTATCCATTTTAATAACAGTTAGTTTTGCTTGTATGTTATTATTCAACCATTTTTCACCATTAATCATTTTTGCATATTCTCCAATTGTTAAGCCATATAAAATTGGAACTGGATGCAATCCAACAAAACTTTTTGAATCATCTTCTAGAACCGGTCCATCTACATAATTTGCATTTGGATTCGGTCTGTCAAGTACTATTATCTCTATGTTATTTTCTGCACAACTTTCCATAACATAATGAAGTGTTGATAGGTAGGTGTAAAATCTTGCACCCACATCTTGAAGATCAAATAAAATTAAATCTAAATTTTTTAAATCACCACTATTTGGTTTTTTCTTAGAACCATACAAGGATATGATTGGAATTCCAGTTTTTGAATCAATTGAATTATTAATTTTTTCACCAGCATCTAGATCCCCTCTGAATCCATGTTCCGGTGAAAAAATTTTAATTACAGAGATATTAAGACTTAATAATGAATCCAATAGATGTACTTCCGACTCGGAGTTATAGAATTTAGAGCTGTGATTTGTAACAATTCCAATATTTTTATTTTTGATTATATCAACATAAGAGTCAACTTTGTTTATTGCTTCAATATTAATATTTTGTGAGTAACTTAAGGTGTTAGCAATTAAAAAAAAATTAATTTTAAAGCTTAAAACTAATATCCAAAATCTTGAAATTCGAAAGTTTTTTATCATCGAAAATTTTTACACATAAAAGATATAAAAAAAGTATTTCTTCACCTATTATTAAAATTTCAACATTATCAATTTCAATAAGTATAATTGTTATGATAATTGCAATTTCCACAGGATTTGGTATTCAAAACGAAATTAAAAGTAAATTTTCAAATGTTTTTGGTGATCTGTCTATTGATAGATATGATAATGATTTATATAATTCAGAGAACTACATTGAAAGCGATGCCATAAAAGTAAATAGTATTAAATCAATGGAAAATTTAAAATCTATTGATCCTGTAATTTATTCACCTGTCATTTCTCCAAATAATAATTCATTCGATGATATAATTTTAAAAGGAATAAATGAAGACAATTATATTTTTAAAACTAAACTTCTATCTAATAAAATAAATAATATTGGACTTAATGAAGTTATTATTTCTAAAAAACTATCCAAAAAACTTGAACTACAATTAAAAGATAATTTGATGGTTTTTTACTATCAAAATCAGTCATTACCTAAAATTCGAAATCTTAAGGTAATTGGATTCTATGAAACAGGAATCAGTGAATTTGATAGCAAAGTTGTTTTAACTAATATTAATCAGCTCAGATCTTTAAAAAATATTAATAATAATCAAATAGGAAGTTATGAACTTCACTTTTATGATTATAAAAAAATTGATTTAGAAAATTTAGAAAAATATGTACCACCTAATTATGCTCTAAATTTTAATAATGAGAAATTTAGTGAAATTTATAATTGGGTGTCTCTTTTTGATTTGAATGTATATTTAATTATTGTATTAATGATTGTCATTGGGGCAATTAATATGATTACTGCATTACTCGTTACAATTTTAGAAAAAACAAGTTTGATTGGTTTTTTAAAAATAATAGTTTATAATAATAATATCATTGAAATTATTTTTTTAAAAAATGGATTAAGTATAATATTTAAAGGAATTGTCTGGGGGAATTTAATTTCTATTCTAATAATTTTTGTACAAAAGTTTTTTCAAGTATTTAAACTAAACGCTGATACTTATTATATAGATTATGTTCCTGTTGAAATTAATTTGATTCAAATATTGTTATTGAATCTAATTACAATTTTTATATGTTATGTTTTTCTTATTATCCCAGTAAAAATAATTTCAAAAATTAAACCATATAGTTCATTGAGAATGAACTAATATCAATTAAATTTGCAGAGTGGATATTTGTAATAATATTTTAGAAACCATTGGTAATACCCCTTTAATAAAACTTAATAAAATCACAGCGGAAGTTGATGCCTTAGTTTTGGCAAAGGTAGAATATTTTAATCCTGGAAATTCAGTTAAAGATAGAATGGCATTAAAGATGGTTGAAGATGCAGAAAAAGATGGAAGATTGAAGCCTGGCGGAACAATAGTTGAAGGGACATCTGGAAATACAGGCATGGGCCTAGCTTTAGCAGCTATTGTTAAGGGTTATAAGCTTATTTGTGTTTCTACAGATAAGCAGTCTAAAGAAAAATTTGATATTCTCAAAGCAGTTGGTGCTGAAGTAATCATTTGTCCAACTGATGTTGAACCTGATGATCCTAGATCTTACTATTCAACATCAAAAAGAATAAGTGAAGAAATAGAAAATTCATGGTATGTGAATCAATATGATAATCCATCAAATGCAGAAGCTCATTACTTATCAACAGGTCCTGAAATCTGGAACCAGACTGAAGGAAAGATCACTCATTTTGTAGTTGGTGTTGGAACTGGCGGAACTATCTCTGGAGTAGCAAAATTTTTAAAAGAAAAAAATCCTAATATAAAAATATGGGGAATTGATACATATGGGTCTGTATTTAAAAAATATCATGAAACAGGTGTCTTTGATAAAAGTGAAATATATCCATATGTAACTGAAGGTATTGGAGAAGATATAATTCCTGCTAATGTTAATTTTGACATAATCGATTCTTTTGAAAAGGTAAAAGATGAAGATGCTGCTATTTATACCAGAAGATTAGCAAAAGAGGAGGGTATTTTTGCAGGTAATTCATGTGGTGCAGCAGTTAGAGGTGTAGTTCAGCTTAAAAAACATTTTAGCAAAAATGATGTTGTTGTGGTTTTACTTCATGACTCTGGAAGTAGATACGTTGGTAAAATCTATAATGATGACTGGATGAAAGAAAAAGGATTTAAAACCGATTAATTATCTAAATATTCCTCTTGGAAATTTTTGAATACTTTCAAAACCTTTCTTATTTATTGAACTAACTCCAAAAAGATAATTATCAATTATTATGTCCTTTAAAACGTAAAAGTTTTTCTTATTAATTTTTTTTTCATATTCCCACACAGGTGATGTTGTCTCTCTCCAATATATTTTATAACCTACTATATCATCATTATCATCTTTATTCCATCTAAATTTTGTTGATGGTTCAACAATTCCTCCAATTCTAAGACCAGATGGAGGAGGAGGTGACCAACCAAGTAGTGCTAAACATATTGCATTAACTTGAGTCAATTTTTTTGCATATTCAAAATCTACACCCTCAATAACATCTCCATATTTAATACCATTTTCAACTCTAATGTCCTGATGCTGTCTATTATAATTCTCATTACTTTCCATTATTCTTACTCCAGCATATCCAAGGTCATTAAATGGTCTGTGATGACCTCCTCTTCCAAATCTATCTAATCTGTAAATTAAGTTTGGTTTTAAGTCTGGAATATAAGTTTTTGTAGCATTATATATAAATCTTGCAAGCTGTCTTGAATTTCCATCAATTTCTCCACCAAAGAATCGCCTAGAACTTCTAGACCCTTCAGATTCATTTCCTGGAACAGGTTCTGAAAAAATTCTAAAACTTTTATTATCAATAACACCGTTCACCCCTTCAATATTTCCAATCATATCATTATTTAAGACACCAATTATTTCCCAATTATTTTCTTTGGCATGTTCAGCCAGACCTTTTCCACCAAATAGTCCTTGTTCTTCGCCTGAAAGTCCAACATACATAATTGTGTTATCGAATTTGTATTTCGATAAGACTCTTGCTGCTTCAATCGTTCCAGCCATGCCTGATGCATTATCATTAGCTCCAGGTGAATCTGATTTAAAATCATTAGGATCTGAAACTCTGCTATCTATATCACCACTCATGATGACAAATCTGTTAGGGTACTTTTCACCCCACTGTATAGCCATCACATTATTGATCCAAACATTTCGTGTTAATCTTCTTCCGTCAGCTTCAAAATAATTTTTTTGATATTTAACATCTAAGCAATTACCGCAGTTATTTGAAATTGATTCAAATTCTTTTTTTATCCATCTTCTTGCAGCTCCTATTCCTCTTGAATTTGACAATGTATCACTTAGTGTATGTCTTGTCCCAAAGTTTGAAAGAGTTATTATATCCTTCTTAATATTTTCAGCATCAATTTCAGAAATAATATCAAATATTTCTTCATGCTGAATTGTTTGTGAAAAAGAGTAAAAAGAAAATAATATTGATATGAAAAAAAATCTCATATCTAAATTTAAAAACAATATGAGTTATTGTCAATAATCATTTTTGCAATTTTTCTTTTGAGCTCTATTGGTTTTGGATAATTAAAGTATTTTGAAAACCTCTTTAATCCCATAAGTAAAAATTTTTGCTCATCACCGTCACTTAGAGATATAACTAATTCTTTTGCTTTATTAGAAATAAGTTCAACAGATTGATAAAGATGTAATTGAGTCATAGCAATTTGTCCTTCTTGCTTACTTTCACCAAACCTATTACAGTTTTTTTCAGTTCTTAAAATTGCAGATTCGGAAAGATATATTTCAGTCATAATATCTGAAATAGACATTAAAACCTCTTGCTCTTTTTCAATATCTAAACCAAATTTTTTCATTCCTGCTCCACAAAGCATTAAAAAAATCTTTTTTAGATTATTAAGAATAATTTTTTCTTCACTAAAAATTTTTGATAAATCAGGAATATCAAATGATGGAATTCCAGTAAGTTCATCAGCAACATCTTCAGCTTTACTAATTAAATCAACATGTCCTTTCATCCCTTTTTTAATAAGCATTCCGATTGCTACTAGTCTGTTGATTTCATTTGTACCCTCATAAATTCTAGCTATTCTTGCATCTCTCCAGGCTGATTCCATTGGAGTTTCTTTGGAATAACCCATTCCTCCAAAAATTTGAATACCTTGATCAGCAATATTTTGAACATCTTCTGAAATAGCAACTTTTAACATTGAACATTCAATTACGTATTCTTCAACACCCTTTAATTCAGCTTCTTGATGATTTTTACCTGAATCTTCAAGGATTTTAATCCTATCTTCAATATCTTTAGCAGCCCTATAAGTTGCAGATTCACCAACATAAAGATCTGTCGCCATTATTGCTATTTTTTCTCTGATTGCACCAAATTCACTAATTTTTGTGTTGAATTGAATTCTTTCATTAGCATAATTAGTTGATGCATTAATTATTCTTCTTTCTGCATCTAATGCAGCAGCAGCTAGCTTAATTCTTCCAATATTCAATGCGTTCATGGCGATTTTAAAACCACTTCCTCTTTCAGAAAGCATATTTTCAACAGGTACTTTAGTTTCATTAAAAAATACTTGTCTTGTGGATGAAGAATTTAAACCTAACTTTTCTTCCTCATTACCCATTGATATTCCATTATTTGGATCATTAGGAACAATAAATGCAGTTAAGTTTTTATCATCATCAATCTTTGCAAAAACTGTTAAAATATCTGCAAAACCAGCATTTGATATCCAGATTTTTTGTCCACTAATTAAATAATGACTTTTATCTTTACTCAATACAGCTTTTGTTTTTCCACTGTTAGCATCAGATCCTGCACCTGGTTCAGTTAGACAATATGCACCAAAATGTTCTCCACTTGCCAATTTTGGAACATATTTCTTTTTTTGATCTTCATTTCCATAAAGTAAAATAGGCATTGTTCCAATTCCTGTATGTGCGCCAAAAGCTGTAGAAGTTGATCCAGAACTTCCTGAAATATAATCACAAACTAGCATAGTTGAAGTAAATGGCATACCTAAACCACCATATTCTTCAGGAACACCAACTCCAAGAAAACCTAATTCACCTGCTTTTTTCATAACATCAAGTGTTAATTGAAAATTCTTTTTTTCAAACTCTTCTTTTTTTGACCAGATTTCTTTGTCTGCAAACTCTTTTACAGCATCTTTCATCATTTTTTGTTCCTCACTAAAATCTTCAGGTGTAAATATACTTTCGCATTGAGTCTCTTTTACTACGAATTCTCCACCTCTAGTTATTTCTTTTTCAATTGTTTCTTTCATTTTTATTTATAAAATTTCATATATACCTGCGGCTCCTTGTCCTGTACCAACACACATTGTAACCATACCATACTTTAGTTTTCTATCTTTCATTTCATTTATTAGTTGTACTGTAAGCTTAGCACCAGTACATCCTAATGGATGACCTAATGAAATAGCACCTCCATTAACATTTATTATATCACTGTTAAGATTAAGTTCATTGATTACTGCTAGTGATTGAGAAGCAAAAGCTTCGTTCAATTCGATTAATTGAATGTCACTGATTTTTAAATTCGTCTTATCCAAAACTTTTGGAATCGCTTTAATTGGACCAACACCCATAATTTTTGGTGGAAGTCCAGCTACGCTGTAATTAATAAGTCTAGCAATTGGTTCAATATTATGTGTCTTAATGTAAGATTCACTTGCAATCATTACAAATGCTGCACCATCACTCATTTGAGATGAATTTCCTGCAGTGACTGACCCTGTGTTTGAAAATACAGGTCTAAGTTTTGATAATGCTTCAATACTAGTGTCTTTTCTTGGTCCTTCATCTTGAGTGTAAGTATGATTTCGAGTTTTTTTAATAGAATTTTCATCTAAATAAATTTCTTCAACATTAATAGGTGCAATTTGTGAATCAAATTTTTTGTTTTCAATAGCCGAAAGAGCCTTTTGATGAGAATTAAATGCAAAAATATCTTGATCTTCTCTGTTAATTTTATATTCTTTAGCTACCTCTTCAGCTGTTAATCCCATTCCCCAATAATAATCTTCATTTCCATTTGAAACGGTATTGTATCCAGGTACAGGTTTATATCCTCCCATTGGAATAAAACTCATACTTTCAACTCCTCCAGCTATAACGCAGTCAGCCATACCAGATTTAATCTTTGCACTAGCCAGAGCTATTGTTTCTAGACCTGATGCACAATATCTATTAACAGTTACACCTGGAACATCATCAATTTTTAATCCCATAAGAGATATTAATCTTCCAACATTTAAACCTTGTTCTGCTTCAGGCATAGCATTACCTACAATGATATCATCAATTGTTTTTTTATCAAATCCTTCAATATTACTAATCATGTACTCTATAGTTTCTGCAGCTAATTCATCAGGTCTTTTAAATCTAAAAAAACCTCTGGGAGCTTTACCAACTGCAGTTCTATAGCCTTTAATTATATAAGCTTCTTCCATATTAATTTCTTAAGGGTTTACCGTTTTTTAACATAAATTGTATTCTTTCAAGTGTCTTCTTTTCACCACATAGTGAAAGAAAAGCTTCTCTTTCTAAATCAAGAAGATATTGTTCCGATACTAAAGTAGATTGTGAAAGGTTTCCACCTGCAAGAACATTAGCTATCTTTTTTGCTATTTTTTTATCGTGATCAGAAATATAACCTCCAACTAACATCGAATCAGCACCTACATAAAAAGCGCCTAATGCTTGTTGTCCTAAAACTTTTATATTATTTCTTTGTATGGGCTTTGTGTAGCCATTATCATGCATTTGCAACGCAATTTTTTTTGCATGTGAAATCTGATTTTTCTTATTCATAATAATAAGATCCTTGTTTTTCATCAAATAATTTAATCCATAACCTTCATGTCCAGAAGTAGATGTTTTGCCCATTCCTATATTTAAAAAATATTCTTGCAATAAGTTTAATTCAACATCGTTTTTCTTAAATTGATCTGAAGCTCTAAGTGCCATTTCTTTTGTGCCTCCACCACCAGGAATTAACCCAACTCCAACTTCAACAAGCCCAATGTAAGTTTCGCTGTATGCTAAAATTTTGTCACAGTGAAGACATAATTCACATCCTCCACCAAGTGTATAGCCATGAGGAGCAGCAACTACTGGTATTGTGGAATACCTAAGTTTCATCATAGTGTCTTGAAATAATTTCATAGCAAAATTTAACTCATCATACTCTTGTTCAATAGCCATCAAAAAAATCATACTTAGGTCAGCTCCAGCAGAAAAATGTTGTCCTTCATTTCCAATTACAATTCCATTGTATTTTTCTTCGGCAATTTCAATTCCTTTATTTAAACCCTGAAGAATATTTTGGTTTATAGAATTCATTTTTGAATTAAATTCAATATTTAAGATTCCATCACCAATGTTGTTTATTTTACACTCATCATTTTTCCAAATAGTTTGGTCTTTATTTAAATTTTTCAAAACAATAAAGTTTTCTTGACCTGGTTTTTTTACAAAATTTTCACTTGTCTTATCATAAAATTCAATAAATCCATTATTCGATTTGTAAAATGAGTTTATGTCTTTTGAAATAATATCTTCAATCCATTTAGAGGCCTTTAAATTAAATGACTTCATTAAATCTACACCTTCTTTTACACCTATATAGTTCCATATTTCAAAAGGACCTTCTTTCCAACCAAAACCGGCCTTTAATGCTGAATCAATACTAGCAATATCATCAGAAATTTCTGGAACCCTGTTCTGAACATAAGCAAACATTTTTGCAAAAACTTCTTTATAAAAATCTGAAGCTCTATCATTTCCGCTTATTAAAATTTTAAACTTATCTGCTCTATTTTTAGCTTTTCTTGCCTGATTTAGTGTGTCAAAATTTACTTTTTTTTGTTCCTTATATTCAAAAGTTTTAAGATCTAATGATAAGATTTGTGATTTTCCGTTTTTATCAACTATTTTTTTGTAAAAACCTTGTTTTGTTTTACTTCCAAGCATATTCTCCTTTAACATTCTTTCTAAAAAATCTGGGAGTTTAAATACTTCTCTAGATTCATCTTCAGGACAATTTTCATAAATACCATTAGAAACATGACATAATGTGTCTAATCCTACAACATCAGCTGTCCTGAATGTAGCTGACTTTGGACGACCTATAGCGGTACCAGTCAATTTATCAACTTCCTCCACTGAAAAACTACCATCCTTTACTAAATGAAAAAGACTTTGAATCCCAAATGTTCCAATTCTATTTCCAATAAATGCAGGAGTATCCTTTGCTAAAACAGATGTTTTACCTAAAAATTTTTCTCCGTAATTCATTAGAAAATCAATAACCTCTTCTTTACAATTTGGTCCAGGGACTACTTCAAATAAGTTTAAATATCTTGGTGGATTAAAGAAATGCGTTATAGAAAAATGCTTTTGGAAATCATCAGATCTTCCTTCATTCATCATTTTAATAGGTATACCAGATGTGTTTGAAGAAACAAGTGTTCCATTTGATCTGTACTTATCGACTTTCTCAAAAATCAATTTTTTTATATCTAATCTTTCAACAACAACTTCTATAACCCAATCATAGTCCTTAATAAGATGCATGTCATCCTCAAAATTTCCTAAACTTATTCTATTAACAAATGATTTATCATAAATAGGAGATGGCCTAGATTTTATACATTTATTAAACATTTCATTTACAATTCTGTTTCTAACAACCTTGTCTGTAATTTTAAGTCCTTTCTTTTTTTCAATATCATTGATTTCATTTGGTGAAATGTCTAAAAGAAGTACTTCGACTCCAATATTAGCAAAATGACAAGCGATTCCTGAGCCCATAATTCCTGACCCTAAAACAGCAACTTTGGATATTTTTTTATTCATTTAAAAATTTCTTTATTCTTTATTAATTTATTAATTCTATCTACTACTTTGTAAAAGTTCTTGACAGAGTCTTCTCCAACTTCATTTGTTATAGTCTTATTAAACTTCATTACTAGTTCCCTAGCATAGTTTCTAAACTCCATACCCCTTTCAGTTAATTTAATTAAAACACCTCTACCATCTTCAGGGTTTGGAATTCTCTGAATTAAGTTTTCATCCTCCATAAACCTTAAAGTCCTTGATAAACTTGTTGATTCCATCCCCATTTTAGGCCCAAGAGAGGTTGATGGAGTATCTTCTTTTGGGTTTAAGCTTAATAAAGCAAATCCAACTGCCATACTCCCACCATATTTAGAAGCCTCTTCATTATACATTTTTGAAATAGACAACCAAGTATATCTTAATTCTTGCTCAAGTGTTCTTACCGACATCAAATAAATGTACGAAAATTTACTATGCATGCATAATAAATAACAAAAATTTTTATTTTAACCAGTTGTAAGCATTATGAAATGCATATACCCATGGAGAAATTTTGTTATTCTTCTGATTATTAGGATAATATCCCCAGTTAAAAGGGTAATTTGCTCTTTCTAAATGAGGCATCATAGCTATATGTCTTCCATCTTGACTTGAAACAATTGCAGCATCAAAATTAGATCCATTTGGATTAGCAGGGTAGGAGCTTTTATGGTATTTACCAACGATATTATATTGAGATTCCTTTTTTTCAAAAACAAACTTTCCTTCACCATGTGCAGCCCATATACCCAATGTTGTATTTTCAAAATTATTGAACATTACACTATTATTTTTGTTTATTGAAACAGCTGTAAATTGACATTCAAATTTTTTTGAATCATTATGATGCATTTTAGGGTGAATTTCAAGTTCAGGATAAATTAAACCTAACTCCATAAATAGCTGACATCCATTACAAACACCTAATGAAAGTGTATCTTCTTTAGAGAAGAATTTTTTTAAACTATTTCTTGCATTTTCATTATATATAAATGATCCAGCCCATCCTTTAGCAGATCCTAATACGTCTGAATTTGAGAATCCTCCAACTGCAACTAAAAATTTAATATCATCAAGAGTTTCTTTACCGCTCATTAAATCAGTCATATGAATATCAATAACTTCGAAGCCTGCTTTATTCATTATGTAAGCCATTTCTCTTTCAGAATTACTTCCTTTTTCTCTAATTACACCTGCTTTGACTCTCTTGTCAAAACTTGGCTTAAAATCTCCATTAAACCATTTAGGAAACTTAAATTCTAGCTTATTTTTGGATAATGAGTTATATCTTTCTAAAGCTTTAGTTTCAGAGGACTGAATAGAATCAAGCATGTAAGATTTTTCAAACCATTTTTTTCTATAATAATCAATATCAAATCTATATTTTTCATTTAAATTAGATATTGTTATAGAGTTTGATTTGTTAACTGTCCCTATTTTTTCAAACTTTATGTTATTATTAGAAAAAAGCTTTTCAATCTCTTCTTTTGCATGAATAATAATACCATGATTTTCACTAAATAATAATTCTAGGATATCATCATCCTTTGATAAATTAATATTAAGCCCATAGTTATCTGACGCTAAACACATTTCAAGTAATGTAACTATCATTCCACCTGAGCTTATATCATGACCAGAGTAAACTGTATTTTCTTTTATACATTTTTGAATAGTATTAAAAGCTAATTGAAAGTATCCTGAATCTTTTATATCAGGTGCATGTTTACCAATTTTATTTTGTGATTGGTATAGTGCTGAGCCTCCAAGACTATATTTATCAGAAGAAAAGTCAATTTTATATATATATCCACCTTCTACATGTAAGTAGGGTTGAATGATTTTATTAATTTCCTCTGTGTGACCTACAGCAGATATTATAACAGTTCCAGGAGATAAAACATCTTTATCAGCGTATTTTTGTTTCATTGACATGGAGTCTTTGCCTGTTGGAATATTTATTCCTAAATCGATTGAAAATTCAGAACAAGCTTTAACAGCCTGATATAACCTATGGTTTTCAGAATCATTATTAGCAGGCCACATCCAATTAGCTGATAAGGAAATTGATTTTAAATTATCCTTCAGAGGAACAAATAAGATGTTAGTTAGTGCTTCAGCTATTGAACTTCTTGAACCTTTTGAAGGATCAATTAAACTTATTATGGGTGAATGACCAATTGATGTTGCTATTCCATTTTTACCATTATAATCTAAACTCATTACACCACAATTATTTAGTGGAACTTGGAATGGACCAGTACATTGTTGTAGTGCAACTCTTCCAGTTACACATCTATCAACTTTATTTGTTAACCAATCTTTACACGCAACTGATTCCAGAGATAGAATGT
>JAYNRW010000032.1:0-6158 GCA_038114965.1 Flavobacteriaceae bacterium
TATTTGTAGAATTAGGTGGTGTTGATGGATTAATTCATATTACTGATTTATCATGGAATAGAATTAATCATCCAAGTGAAATATTAGAATTAGACCAAAAACTAAATGTTGTTATTTTAGACTTTGATGATGATAAATCGAGAATTCAACTTGGTGTTAAACAATTGAGTAAGCATCCTTGGGAAAACCTTGACCCTGAATTAAAGGAAGGTGATAAAATAAAAGGGAAAGTTTCAGTAATTGCTGATTATGGTGCCTTTATCGAGGTTGTAGATGGCGTTGAAGGATTAGTTCATGTTTCTGAAATGTCATGGTCAACTCACCTTAGATCGGCTCAAGATTTTGTTAATGTTGGTGATGAAGTTGAAGCTTTAATTTTAACATTAGATAGAGAAGATAGAAAGATGTCACTTGGAATAAAGCAATTAACTAATGATCCATGGACTGATATCACATCTAAGTATCCTGTAAAATCTAAACATAAAGGTAAGATTAGAAATTTCACAAACTTTGGCGTTTTTGTAGAACTTGAAGAGGGTATAGATGGTTTAGTTTACATATCTGATTTATCATGGACTAAGAAAATTAAACATCCATCTGAGCTTTTTGCAATTTCTGATGAAATTGATGTAGTTGTTTTAGAACTAGACGTTAATGAAAGAAAGTTAAGTTTAGGTCACAAACAAACTACTGATAATCCATGGGATAAATATTTAAAAACATATGCTGTAGAATCCTCACACAAACTAAGTATTGATTCTATTGGTGATAGAGGAGCAACCATTATCTTATCAGATGAATTGTCTGCCATTGTTCCTAAAAAGCATATGATTAAAGAAGATGGATCAAGTTTGATTGAAGGAGAAGAAGCTGACTTTAAAGTTATAGAGTGTAACAGTGATTTTAAAAGAATTGTTATGTCTCATACTTCAACTTTTAAAGTGGAAAAATCTGAAGCACCTAAAAAATCTAAGAAAAAAGATAAAGTTGATAAATCAACTCTTGGTGATATTGAGGCATTGGCGGATTTGAAAAAGCAACTTGAAGATGACGAAAAAAATGGAAAATAATATATAATTATTTTCTTTTATAAAATTAGATATATAATCACCAACCTGAGAAGTTTTTGATGGTGAAATATTGTTTATATCGGCTGTAGAAACTTTATTTATTAATGAATTTTCTACAGCTTTTTCAATCATTTTAGCCCCATTGCCTAAGTTCAAATAATTTAACATCATAGAAGCTGAAAGTATTGCAGCAACAGGATTTGCTATGTTTTTATTTGTTGCTTGAGGAAATGACCCATGAATAGGTTCAAAAAGTCCCATGCTTCCACCAATTGAAGCAGAAGAAAGAATCCCGATCGATCCCCCAATTACACTTGCTTCATCAGAAATTATGTCTCCAAAAAGATTCTCTGTTAAAATTACATCAAATTGTTTTGGATTAAGAATAATTTGCATAGCTGCATTATCAACAAACATATAATCTAGTTCAACTTCTGGGTGTTTTAAAGAAATTTCTTGAACAGTTTTTCTCCAAAGTCTGGATGTTTCCAAGACATTTGCTTTATCCACAAGAGTGATTTTATTTCTTCTTTTTTTTGCAAAATCAATAGCAATAGAAGTTACTCTTTCGATTTCATCTACTGTATATGTACATAAATCAGATGAGAAAGTATTACTTGATTTTTTTTCTCCAAAATATAATCCACCTGTTAATTCTCTAACAATTAACATATCTACATTTTCAATTATGTTCTTTTTTAGTGGAGATAAACTTAAAAGCTCTTTATAAGATTTTACGGGTCTTAAATTAGCGTATAATCCAAGTTCTTTTCTAAGTTTAAGCAATCCTTGCTCAGGTCTAATCTTTAGATTAGGGTTATTATCAAACTTTGGATGTCCAATAGCTCCAAATAAAACGGCATCAGATTCTTTACAAATTTTTAAAGTTTCATCTGGTAAAGGGTTGTTGTATTTATCAATTGCTATTGCACCAACATCACAAAATTTATAATCAAATTTAATATCAATTTTTTTTGAAACTGATTCAACAACTTTTAATGATTCTTCAATTATTTCAGGTCCAATTCCATCTCCTGGAAGCACAGCAATTTTTATCATTGATCTTTAATAAAATCTTTAATTAAATCCTTTTTTGAAATAAGATAATCAATATCATCATATCCATTAATAAGGCACATTTTTTTATAATTATCAACATCAAATTTAATTGATTTATCATTGATGATTAAAATTTGTTCAGGGAGATCTATCTTAATTTTTATTTTGGGATTTTTAAAAACCTCATCAAATAAATATTTAAGTAATTCATCATTAACTTGAATTGGTAAAATATTATTGTTTAAAGCATTCATTTTAAATATATCAGCAAAAAAACTAGATATAACAACATCGAATCCATAATCCTTTATAGCCCAAGCTGCATGTTCTCTGCTTGAACCACATCCAAAATTAGCTCCCGCCAACAATATGTTTCCATTAAACAAAGGATTATTTAAGATAAAATCTTTATTAATTTTATTATTACTTTTAAATCTCCAGTCTCTAAATAAGTTTTCTCCAAAATTTAATTTACTTGTAGCTTTTAAAAATCTAGCAGGAATTATTTGGTCAGTATCAATGTTTTCAATAGGAATTGGTACTACAGATGAGTCAATTATATTTATTTTTTTTTTACTCATTATTTATGTCTACGATTTTTCCGTGAATTGCAGTTGCTGCCGCTAATATTGGACTAGAAAGAATTGTTCTTGATCCAGGCCCTTGTCTTCCTTCAAAATTTCTATTAGATGTAGAAACACAAAGTTCACCTGGTGGAATTTTATCGTCATTCATACCCAAACATGCAGAGCACCCAGGTTGTCTAATTTCAAAACCAGAATCAGCAAAAATATTATCTAAACCTTCTTCTTTAATTTGATTTAAAACTTTTTGAGAACCGGGTACTACAAGAGCATTAACATTATCTGCTTTTCTTTTGTTTTCTATGTATTTAGCAACTGATCTAAAATCTTCAATTCTTGAGTTTGTGCAACTGCCTATAAAAACATAATTTATCTTTTTTCCAATAAGGCTTTCACCAGATTTGAATCCCATATAGTCTAATGATTTTAAATCAGATTTATTATTGTGATTAGGTATTTTATCATTGTATTTCATACCCATACCTGGATTAGTACCATAGGTTAACATCGGATAAATCTCAGATGCATTAAATGAATGTTCTTTATCAAATATTGCATTTTTATCTGTTTTTAATTTATTCCATGTTTCTATTTTAGATTTTAATTGATCACCTTTTGGTGAGTATTCTCTATTCTTTAAATATTCATATGTTATTTCATCAGGTGCAATTATTCCCCCTCTAGCTCCCATTTCTATACTCATGTTACAAATTGTCATTCTTCCTTCCATTGACATTTTTTCAAAAACATCTCCACTGTATTCTACAAAAAAACCTGTTCCACCATTAGTTCCAAGCTTCGATATTATGTAAAGAATTATATCTTTTGGAGTAACATTTTTATTCAGTTTTCCATTGATATTTATTCTCATTTTTTTTGGCTTATTAAGTAATAAACATTGACTGGCAAGCACTTGTGCAACTTGACTTGTTCCTATTCCAAAAGCTATTGCCCCGAATGCCCCGTGAGTAGAAGTGTGGCTATCCCCACATACAATAGTCATTCCAGGTTGAGTAATTCCAAGTTCTGGACCTATTACATGAACAATTCCTTGATTAGGATTTCCTAAACCAAATAAATCTATATCATGTTCCAGGCAATTTAATTTTAATTTTTCAACTTGATTTTTGGACAGTTCATCCTTGATTGGAAGATGTTGGTTTAAAGTTGGAACATTATGATCAACGGTAGCAACAATTTTACTTGGATCAAAAACTTTAAGGTTTTTTCTTTTCAATTCCTCGAAAGCTTGTGGACTAGTAACTTCATGAATAAAATGTTTATCTATAAGAAAAATATCAGGACCATTTTCAATGCTTTCTACAATGTGCGAATCCCAAACTTTATCAAAAAGTGTTTTTGACATATAATTATATATTCGATAATTTTATTATGTGAGGAAGATCATTATCGGTAACTTCTTTCTTTATGTCAGCAAATTTTAAAAATTCATGATAAACTTTATCTAACTGAATTTTTGATAAATCATATCCGATATTTTTTGCTCTAAATGCTAAAGCGGCTCTTCCGCTTCTTGCTGTTAATACGATAGCAGATTCATTAACCCCAACATCGTGGGGATTGATTATTTCATAAGTTTCTCTATTCTTAATAACACCATCTTGGTGAATTCCTGAGCTATGTGCAAATGCATTAGATCCAACAATGGCTTTGTTAGGTTGAACAATCATGCCCATAAGCTCTGAAACCATTTGACTTGTATCATATAAAAGCTTAGAGTTTATATTAGTATCAAGATTTAATTCATTATGTTGTCTTAAAACCATGACCACTTCTTCTAAAGATGTATTACCAGCTCTTTCACCAATTCCATTTATTGTACATTCAATCTGTCTAGCTCCATTGATAACACCCTCAATAGAGTTTGCTGTAGCTAAACCTAAGTCGTTATGGCAATGGCAAGAAATAATTGCTTTATCAATATTTGGAACATTGTTTATTAAAAATTTAATTTTGTTCCCATATTCGCTGGGAAGACAATAGCCTGTTGTGTCTGGAATATTTAAGACTGTAGCACCAGCATCTATAACTTTCTCACAAACTGTAGCTAGAAAATCATTATCTGTACGACCAGCGTCTTCGGCATAAAATTCAATATCATCAACAAATTTCTTTGCATACTTTACAGCAGCGACAGCTCTTTCGAGAATATCGTCTCTATTAGAGTTAAATTTATGTTTAATGTGAGAGTCTGATGTCCCAATTCCAGTATGAATTCTTGGTTTAATAGCTTTTTTTAATGATTCAGCTGCAACTTCAATATCTTTCTTAACAGCTCTAGTTAAACCACAAACACTTGCACTCTTTACAATTTTTGAAATTTCAACAACTGAATTAAAATCTCCAGGGCTTGATATTGGAAAACCAGCTTCAATTACATCAACACCAAGATGATCCAACCTTTCAGCTATAACAAGTTTTTGCTTTGTTTCAAGTTTACATCCAGGGACCTGCTCACCGTCTCTTAATGTAGTATCAAAAATCTTAACTTTATCTTTTTGCATTAATTTTTAATGAAGGGGCTAAATTAATAAATATGATCATAAATTATAAATGTTTTTACAAACTATTCCAGATTTTTAAATCAGGAAAATTTGCTTCAATTTTTAATTGTTTTTTTGTTACAGGATGAATAAATTCTAAACTTTTAGAGTGTAAGCATATACTTAAATCTTTATTTGGTCTTTTTGCTCCATATTTAATATCACCCATTACAGGACTTTCAATATTTGAAAGTTGAGCTCTAATTTGATGATGCCTTCCAGTTTCCAAGTGAATTTTCAATACATTATAATTATCTAATTCTTTAACTAGTTTATAATTCAAAATACTTTCTTTAGAGCCTTTTGTTTCTTTATTAACAACAAATGATTTATTCTTTTTTTCATTTTTTTTAAGAAAATTTATGAGTCTTCCTGATTTTTTTATTGTATTCTTTTCAGTAATAGCTACGTAAGTTTTTTTTATTTCTCTGTTCTTTAAGATTTTATTCATTCTTTCCAGACACTTACTGGTTTTAGCAAGAATTAATAACCCACTTGTTGGTCTATCTATTCTATTAACTAGCCCAAGAAATACATTTCCTTTTTTGTTGTATTTTAATTTGATATAGTTCTTGCAAAGTTCTAATATAGATTGATCACCAGTCTTGTCGGATTGAGAAAGTTGTCCAGGTGTTTTGTTAACTATAAGTAAATGATTGTCTTCAAAAACAATTTCCATTTAATACATTTCATTTTTGTTGGGAAAATTAAGATTCTTAACATCATCTACATAATTTTGAATAGCCGATTTTACAGTAGAGTTTAAATCTAAATATCTTCTTAAAAATCTGGGATTAAATTCGTGAGTTAAACCCAATAAATCATGAAGAACAAGAACTTGGCCGTCAACATGATTTCCTGCACCAATACCAATTAATGGG
>JAYNRW010000032.1:6168-13256 GCA_038114965.1 Flavobacteriaceae bacterium
CTTCACTGACTTTTTTTGATAAATCAGAGGGTATTTTTTCAAGAACAGTAGCAAAACATCCTTTATCCTCTAAAAACTTAGCATCCTCAACTAACTGTTTAGCTTCATGTTCTTCCCTGGCTCTTACACTGTAAGTTCCAAACTTGTAAATAGATTGTGGAGTTAATCCTAGATGTCCCATAACAGGTATTCCAGCCTTAATGATTTTGTCAATTGAATCTCCAATTTCACTTCCACCTTCCATCTTTACTGCATGGGCTCCTGATTCTTTCATTATTCTAATTGCTGATCTTAGAGCTTCTGTGGGATCAGACTGATATGACCCAAATGGTAAATCAACAACTACTAAAGCTCTTTTAACTGCTTTAACTACTGAGGATGCATGGTATATCATTTGGTCAAGAGTGATAGGGACTGTAGTTTCATTTCCCGCAATTACATTAGATGCTGAATCGCCAACGAGTATTACATCTATATTTGCTTCATCTACAATTCTAGCAAATGTAAAATCATATGCTGTTAACATACTAATTTTCTCACCTTTTGATTTCATTTCGTGAAGTGTGTTGGTGGTGATTCTTTTATACATCTTAAATTTTTCCAGCAAATTTATTCAAATAAATTAAATAGTACTGACATTGTGGCAGTAAATAAGACTGGCATAATCATTGAACTCTGATGATAAAAATATTTATTATGAGTAAAATTATAGGAATTGATTTAGGAACAACCAACTCATGTGTTTCTGTTATGGAAGGAAATGAGCCAGTTGTTATTCCAAATGCCGAAGGAAAAAGAACAACTCCTTCAGTAATCGCTTTTGTAGAAGGTGGTGAAATCAAGGTTGGAGACCCAGCAAAAAGACAAGCTGTAACTAATCCAACGAAAACTATTTCATCTATTAAAAGATTTATGGGAAGTAAATTTTCAGAATCAAAAAATGATGCAAAAAGATCTGCCTACAAAGTAGTTAAAGGTGATAATGATACATCAAGAGTTGATATTGATGGTAGATTATATACCCCTCAGGAATTATCTGCCATGATTTTACAAAAAATGAAAAAAACAGCTGAAGATTATTTAGGAACTTCAGTTACAGAAGCTGTAGTTACAGTTCCTGCATATTTTAATGATGCTCAACGTCAAGCAACAAAAGAAGCTGGAGAAATTTCAGGTCTTAAAGTTCAAAGAATCATTAATGAACCAACTGCTGCAGCTCTTGCTTATGGCTTAGACAAATCAGGAAAAGATCAAAAAATTGCTGTTTATGATTTAGGTGGTGGAACTTTTGATATTTCAATTTTAGAACTTGGTGATGGAGTTTTCGAAGTATTATCAACTAACGGTGATACTAGACTCGGTGGAGATGATTTTGATGAGGCTATTATACAATGGTTAGCATTTGAATTTGAGGAGGAACAAGGTGTTGATTTAAGAAAGGATCCAATGGCATTACAGAGACTTAAAGAAGCAGCTGAAAAATCAAAGATTGAATTATCTTCTTCAACTCAAACTGAAATTAACTTACCATATGTAACTGCCACTGAATCAGGTCCTAAGCACCTTGTTAAAACACTTACAAGAGCAAAGTTTGAACAATTATGTGCAGATTTAGTTAAAAAATCAATGGAACCTGTCAAAAAAGCTATTAAAGACGCTGGAATTGATAAAAAAGAAATTGATGAAGTAATTCTTGTCGGAGGTTCAACTAGAATTCCAGTAATTCAAAGTGAAGTAGAAAAGTTTTTCGGAAAAAAACCCTCTAAAGGTGTTAATCCAGATGAGGTTGTTGCAGTAGGTGCTGCAATTCAAGGGGGGGTATTAACCGGCGATGTTAAGGATGTATTATTATTAGATGTAACTCCTTTATCTTTAGGAATTGAAACAATGGGTGGTGTGATGACTAAACTGATTGAATCGAACACTACCATACCTTCAAAAAAATCTCAAGTTTTTTCTACTGCTGCTGATAACCAGCCCTCTGTTGAAATACATGTACTTCAAGGTGAGAGATCAATGGCAAAAGATAATAAGACTATAGGAAGATTTCACCTAGATGGTATCCCGCCATCTCCTAGAGGTGTACCCCAAATTGAAGTTACTTTTGACATTGATGCCAATGGAATAATCCAGGTAACAGCTCTTGATAAAGCGACTAACAAGTCTCAAGATATTAGAATTGAAGCCTCTTCAGGTCTTACTGAAGAAGAAATCGATAAAATGAAAAAAGAAGCTGAAGCGAATGCAGATTCTGATAAAAAACTTAAAGAAGAAGCGGATACTTTAAATTCAGCAGATACTATGATATTTCAAACAGAAAGTCAACTCAAAGAATTTGGTGAAAAACTTTCTGATGATAAGAAAAAACCAATTGAGGAAGCTTTAGAAGCTTTAAAAAAATCTTATGAATCAAAAAATCTTGATTCAATAAAGACAGATTTAGAGAAAATTAATGAAGCATGGAAAAATGCCTCAGAAGAGTTATATAAAGCTCAAGCTGAATCTTCAAAGAATGATGATACATCAACTGGAAATGAAAAAGCTAACAAGAAAGACGGGGAAGATGATGTCCAAGATGTAGACTTTGAGGAAGTTAAGTAAAAT
The DNA here is from genome assembly GCA_038114965.1 of Flavobacteriaceae bacterium. Taxonomy (GTDB): domain Bacteria; phylum Bacteroidota; class Bacteroidia; order Flavobacteriales; family Flavobacteriaceae; genus Eutrophosalina. Next base: position 8,773 of record JAYNRW010000032.1, read on the forward strand.
TTTATTGCAAATTAAAACGTGTCTAACTGACACGTTTTTTTTTGTAGGTAAGTCAATTATGAGTAAAAATCAAAAACTAAAAGTTATAAATAAAGTCAATAATAATACATTGATGGAACATTTGAATATAGAGTTTATCGATGTTGGAAATGATTATTTGACCGCAAAAATGCCTGTAAGTTCAAAAGTTCATCAACCTGATGGAGTCTTACATGGAGGAGCAACCGTAGCACTTGCTGAGTCAGTTGGAAGTGCTGCCTCATTTTTATTTATAAATCCATTAAATCAAACTATAAGAGGATTAGAAATTTCAGCTAATCATGTTAGATCAGCTAAAAAAGGTCATGTTTATGCTACTGCAAATCCAATTCATATTGGTAAAAAAACACACCTTTGGGAGATAAAAGTTATAGATGATGACTCTAATTTAATTTCACATTGTAAACTAACAACAATAGTAGTTGATAAAAAATAATTTATAGACATAAATAATTTGTTTCAATAGTTTAAATTTGCGCTTTAAAATTAAATAGATGAAAAGTGTAATTACATGCGATCTTGAAGGAGTTATAGAAACAATTAATTCTGATGGAGAAAAATTATTTGGATATAAAAAAGATGAACTCGTAGGAAAGAAAAGAGTTTCTTTATTCTCTGCAGGAGAAATTGTTATTCAAAATGTAGGAATGTGGCTATCAAAAGCAAATAAACATGGCGAGTATTCTACTAAAACATATTTTATCAATAAGAATGGTAATAAATTTAATGCTCAAATTAAAATTACTCCAACTTTTGCAAATGGAAAAAATAATCCTCAAACAGGATATTGTGGTATTACAGTACCAATTGAGGAGGAAGTTGAAATACCTATTAAGTTTTCAACAATTTTTATAAAATGGGCTTTTGCTATTACCAGGGGCGGTTTCACAAGTGCTTCATTATTTCCAATATTTGCTGTTGCAGCATTTTTGGCTGGTTCAGGCGATGATCTTTTTAATATTACATCATTAATTTTATGTTCTTTAGGTATAGTTTTTTTACATGTCTCATCTAATCTATTTAATGATTATTATGATGTAAAAGATGGTACTGATGGCGCAAATACTGAATATTTTAATGCTGGTTTAAATTCTACAGTTTTAGAAGGAGCACAACTTTCTGGTGGAAGCAGATCAATTGAGTTAGGTTTAATTACATTAGATGGTACGTTATCTTTAGCAAGAAAGATGATGTTAGCAGCCATATTAGTTACTGCAATATTACTCTTTAATAGTTATAATATTACTGGAAGTTTTTCTAATGCTCAGAATGCATTAATTCTTGGTTTAGTTGGTGGTTTATTAGGATATTTTTATACTGCGAGACCATTAAGATTGGTTTCAAGAAGAGGTCTAGGTGAGGTTGCTATCTTTTTAGCTTTTGGACCTATATTAACTTTGGGATCATTATATGCTGTTTCAAGCACAACAGTTGAAATGTTTTCTGAGGATTTTTATAATGCTATCTACTTAGGTATTCCTTTTGGATTTTTAACTACAAATATTTTATACATAAATCAATTCCCTGATACTGTTAGTGATGCAAAAACTGGAAAAAATCATTTAATAGTAACTTTTGGAAAGAAAGCTGCTAGATGGGGATATTTAGTGATTTTGATAGCTGCGTTTGCATCATCATTCCTTTTATCATCGTTTCTTGAAAGTAATATAGAAAATTTCAATTCTTTGTTTTTTAATATAGGAAATGGATTATTGTTTTTATATGGATTTATAGCATTTATTAACCTGAACAAAAATTATGAATCTAGGGAATTAATACATTCTAATTTAAAGACTATTTACCTACAAATTTTTTATGGAATGTTTATTTTATTTGCTTTATACTTTATACCTTACATTCAATCAATATTATAAATAACATATGTTTATTGAACAAGCATTAGACTTTAAAAATGATTGGTGGAGGTATTTAATTGGTTTCATTATTATTTTCCTTTTCTGGCAATTTATAGGAGCTATTCCATTAATAATTGGGATGATATCTCAAATGGATTTTTCTGATTTAGAAAGTTTACAAGCTTTGGAAAACCCTAATGATATGTTTTCTATGATTGGAAGTAAAAATACAGTTTTAACACTGCTTTTATTTTCTTTTTTAGTTGGATTTTTAGGTTTATTTATTGTTGTAAAAAATATTCACAATCAAAATTTTAAGTCTTTAATTACCTCAAGAAAAAAGGTTGATTATTCTAGAATTCTTCATTGTTTCCTAGTGATATTTACACTTAATTCTTTAATGATATTTATATCATATTTAATTTCTCCTTCATCCTTTGAATATAATTTTCAGTTAGAACCATTTTTGATTTTACTTCTAATATGTATTTTTCTCCTACCTTTTCAAACAACATTCGAAGAATTATTAGTGAGAGGGTATTTATTGCAAGGATTTGGTATTGCTTTTAAGAGTAGAGCAGTTGCTTTTATAATTCCATCTGTTATTTTTGGTTTTTTACATATTTTAAACCCTGAAATTGATAAGCTTGGTTATGGATTTCTTGTAGCCTATGTTTTGATGGGTATGACATGGGGAATTTTCACCTTAATGGATGATGGAAATGAACTAGCTATTGGAGCTCATTATGCAAACAATTTAGTTGTTTTTTTATTTTTAACAGCTGATTGGCATGCTGTACAAACAAATGCAGTATTTATATCTATTGAAGAACCAACTATACTTAGTATGATAATTCCAATGTTTATTTATTATCCAATTTTAATTTTTTATTTTTCAAAAAAGTATAATTGGACAAATTGGTCAGAAAAATTATTTGGTAAAATAAATATTAATTATGAGTCTTAATAAAAATTCAATCTTCGCTTGGGCTTCATTTATATTAACACTTTTAGGAATTGCATTAATTCTTTTAGGGGTTTTAAAATATCCTGAATATGCTATTGGATTTTCAGTTGTTGGAGTAGGTTTTATAGCAATTGGTTGGGCATTCAATGCATTAAAAGGAAGAATTTAGATCATTTTTTCTGGATTTACCCATTCATCAAATTCTTTTTCACTAAGATATCCAGATTTTAATGCCTCGATTTTTAGTGTTGTTCCGTTTTTATGAGCATTATTTGCTATTTCTGCAGCTTTATAATATCCTATTTTTTTATTTAATGCAGTTACCAACATTAATGAGTTATTCAAATGCTCTTTAATTTTCTTCTTATTAGCCTTTAATCCTTTCAAACAGTTTTTATTAAAACTATCGCAAGCATCTGCAATCAAATGGGCAGATTCAATAAGTTTGTGAGCAAGAACAGGCTTAAAAACATTTAATTCTAGATGTCCTTGACTTCCTGCGATAGTTACAGTACTGTCATTACCCATTATTTGAGTACATACCATCGATAGAGCTTCACACTGAGTTGGGTTAACCTTTCCTGGCATTATAGAACTTCCTGGCTCATTTGATGGAAGTATTAGTTCTGCAAATCCTGATCTTGGACCACTTCCAAGCAATCTAATGTCATTTGCTATTTTAAATAAAGAAACTGCTATTTGTTTTAATGCTCCATGAGTTTCAACTAATGCATCATTTGAAGCTATAGATTCAAATTTATTTTCTGCAGGTTTAAAGTCAATGTTTGTTTGATTACATATGTTTTTAACAACGATTTTATCAAAATTTAATGGAGTGTTTAAACCAGTACCTACAGCTGTTCCTCCGATTGCTAATTCTTTAAGATGAGAGAGACTGTTTTTAAGAGATTTTAAGCCATGAGATATTTGTGATTCATAACCTGAAAACTCTTGCCCCAAAGTTAAGGGAGTGGCATCCATAAGATGAGTTCTTCCAATTTTAACATCTTTACTGAATTCATTAACCTTTGAATTTAGAGTTTTTATAAAATTTTCAATTGACACTATTGTTTTTTCAAGTAAAAGCTTCGTAACGGCGATGTTTATTGCTGTTGGAAAAGAATCATTTGAAGATTGAGACATATTAACATCATCATTTGCTTTTAAAAATTTATCATCAAGTAAAGTTTTTCCTAAAATAATATTTGCCCTATTAGAAATTACCTCATTAACATTCATGTTTGTTTGTGTACCAGATCCTGTTTGCCATATGACTAAAGGAAATTCATTATCATGAGCTCCTTCTAATATTTCATCACATACTTCACTTATCAATTTCATTTTTTTGTTATCAAGAATTTTTGATTCATGATTAGCTTGTGCACATGATTTTTTAAGTATAGAGTATGCTTTTATAATTTCAATTGGCATTGAACTTGGTTTACCAATCTTGAAATTTTCAATCGATCTTTGAGTTTGAGGGCCCCAAAGTGAATTTTCTGGAATTTTTACTTCTCCAAGGGTATCAGATTCTGTTCTATACTTCATTAATTTAATTTATAATACAAATTTACAAAATACTGATTTAAATATGTTGATAAAGTATTTTCTAACCTTTTAAA
>JAYNRW010000033.1:0-485 GCA_038114965.1 Flavobacteriaceae bacterium
TGAAACTTCCATTAAAAACAAAATTTATTTCAAATTCTTTAGCAATATCATTGATCTCATCACATATTTTAAAAGCCATTTCTTCACTTTCAATAGCACATGGGCCAGCAATTAAGAAAAAAGATTTTGTATTTGTAATTAATTCATTAAGATTAAACATCTTTTGCAAATATTATGTTTTTTTTGATAATTCAAATAATCTATCATCCTCTATTCTGATTGTTTTTTTAGGATTTTTAGAAATCAGCTCATAATCATGCGTTGCCATTATAATTGATGTTCCATTTAAATTAATAGAGTTTAATATATTCATTATTTCCATGCTTGTCGCAGGATCTAAGTTTCCAGTTGGTTCATCAGCTAAAACCAATTTCGGGTTATTTAATAATGCTCTTGCAATACTTACTCTTTGTTTTTCTCCACCCGAAAGTTCATGAGGATATCTATTTGAGTAATCATTCATTTTTACTTTTTCTAGAACATTA
>JAYNRW010000033.1:495-13174 GCA_038114965.1 Flavobacteriaceae bacterium
ACATTATCGATTCTTTCTTCGATTTTTTGTTTGTTTTTCCACTCTGTTGCTTTTAAAACAAATTCTAAATTTTTTGCAACTGATCTATCTGGTAATAATTTGAAATCTTGAAAAATAACACCAATTTTTCTTCTTAGAAAAGGTATTTCTTTTCTTTTAATAGTGGTTAAATTATATTCAAGTACTCTAGCCTCACCATTGTTGATAGGCATGTCTGCATATATGGTTCTTAAAATACTACTTTTACCACTTCCAGTTTTTCCAATCAGGTAAATAAAATCTTTTTCATCGACAGTTAGATTAATATTGCTAAGATTTTTTTTATCATTTATTTTAATTTTTACCTTATCGAAGTGTATAATTTTTTCCATTAGAATTATTACGTAAAGTTATTAATTCATTTATTAATTCAGTTTTTTTTTAACAATTCTAAAAAATATTGTTATAAGTATAATTAAATCTAATATATATGGAAATAATTAATCATATTTGCCAAAAAATTTTATGTGCGGAATTGTTTGTGCTCTAAATATTAATCAAGATTCTTACAAATTGAGAAATCATGTCTTGGAAATGTCAAAAAAATTAAGACATAGAGGTCCTGATTGGAATGGTATTTATTGTGACGATAATGTTATTCTTGCACACGAACGACTAGCTATTGTAGATCCAAAGTCTGGAAAACAACCTTTGTTCAGTAAAGATCAAAGATATGTTTTGGCTGCAAATGGAGAAATTTATAATCATAAAGAACTTAGATTACTAACACAAGATTATGAATATCAAACTAACTCTGATTGTGAAGTAATTATATCGTTGTTTGATAAATACAGAGAGGGTTTTGTTGATAAAATGAATGGAATCTTTGGTTTTGTTGTATATGATCAAAAAGAAAATGAATTTTTTATAGCAAGAGATCACATGGGAATTATTCCACTATATATTGGTTGGGATAAAAATAAAACCTTATATGTCTCATCAGAATTAAAAGCTCTTGAAGGAACATGTAATAAAATTGAAGTATTTCCTCCTGGTCATTTTATGTCAAGTAAGGATTTGAAATATGAAAAGTGGTATAACAGATCCTGGATAAACTATGATAATGTTAAATCTAATAAGACCAGTTTAGATGATTTAAAAGAAGGTTTAGAGAATGCTGTTCATCGTCAGCTTATGAGTGATGTTCCATATGGAGTTCTTCTTTCAGGTGGATTAGATTCATCAATTACTTCTGCATTAGCAAAGAAGTTTTCTAAAAACAGAATTGAAAATGATGATAAATCAGAAGCTTGGTATCCGCAATTACATTCTTTTTCAGTTGGCTTAGAAGGATCTCCTGACTTAAAAGCAGCTAAATTAGTCTCTGAACATATCGGATCAATTCATCATGAAATTACTTTTACAGTCCAAGAAGGTTTGGATGCTATTAGGGATGTAATATATCATATAGAAACCTATGATGTAACAACAGTGAGAGCTTCAACTCCAATGTATTTAATGGCAAGAGTCATTAAGTCAATGGGAATTAAAATGGTTCTTTCAGGTGAAGGTGCTGATGAGTTATTTGGTGGGTATCTATATTTTCATAAAGCTCCAAATCCTGAAGAATTTCATAAAGAAACTGTTAGAAAGCTTGAAAAGTTATATCAATATGATTGTCTAAGAGCAAATAAATCACTTGCTGCATGGGGCATTGAAGGAAGAGTTCCATTCTTAGATAAAGAATTTATTGATATAGCCATGAAAATAAATCCTGCAGACAAGATGATCACTAGTGAAAGAATGGAAAAATGGGTAGTTAGAAAATCGTTTGAAGATTATCTTCCAAAAGAGGTGGCTTGGAGACAAAAAGAGCAGTTTAGCGATGGTGTTGGTTATAGTTGGATTGATAGCTTAAAAGAATTAGTAGATAATGAAGTAAGCGACAAAATGTTTGAAAATGCATCTGAAAGATTTCCTTTCCAAACACCTCAAAATAAGGAAGAGTATTTTTATAGATCTATTTTTGAATCACATTTTCCTTCACAAGCTGCAGCTGAAACAGTTCCATCTGTACCCTCAGTTGCTTGCAGCACTCCCATCGCTCTTGAGTGGGATAAATCGTTTAAAAATTTAAACGATCCTTCAGGTAGATCTGTTTTAAATGTACACAAAGATTCTTATTAGAAAATTCTCTTATAAATTGTTAATAACTTAGGGGTATTCTTCCCTGTTAAACCTCAGTTTTTATACCCTTTTAAGGTATATTTGCAATAGGTACAACTAATTATAAAAAAAATTAATGAGTAAAGAGCAAAATCAGCAGTATTCTGCGGATAGTATTCAGGCCTTAGAGGGCATGGAACATGTTAGAAAAAGACCTTCAATGTATATTGGAGATGTTGGTGTAAGAGGACTTCATCATTTAGTTTATGAAGTTGTAGATAATTCCATTGATGAAGCCATGGCAGGGCATTGTTCTAAAATATCAGTTATCATAAATGAAGACGATTCTATTTCAGTTGAAGATGATGGTAGGGGTATCCCTGTTGGTATCCACCAAAAAGAAGGTGTTTCAGCTCTAGAGGTTGTAATGACAAAAATTGGTGCAGGAGGTAAATTTGATAAAGACTCGTACAAGGTTTCAGGTGGATTACATGGAGTTGGAGTTTCAGTTGTGAATGCACTTTCCGATCACTTAACAGCTGTTGTTCACAGAGATGGTAAAGTATGGCAACAGGAATATGAGAAAGGAAAAACATTATATCCTGTAAAAGAGGTTGGTAAAACTGATAAAACAGGTACGATTGTAACTTTTAAGCCTGATTTATCAATTTTTAAGGATGTTGAAAAATATAATTATGATACTCTCGCTAACAGAATGAGAGAATTATCATTTTTAAATAAAGGAATACATATTTCACTAACTGATGAAAGAAAAAAAGTTGATGGAGAATTTTTAAATGAAGAATTTCATTCTGAAGAAGGACTAAAAGAATTTATAAAATTTCTTGATGAAAATCGTGAACCATTAATTCCTGAGGTTATTGCAATTGAAGGAGAAAAAAATGATATACCTGTTGAAATTGCTATGGTATACAACTCTTCATTTAATGAAAATATCCACTCTTATGTTAATAATATTAATACTCATGAAGGAGGGACACATTTGTCAGGTTTTAGAAGAGGTTTAACATCAACTTTAAAAAAGTATGCTGATTCTTCAGGTCTTTTAGATAAAGTAAAAGTAGAAATTGCTGGTGATGATTTCAGAGAAGGATTGACAGCAATTATATCAGTTAAAGTTGCTGAGCCACAGTTTGAAGGACAAACAAAAACTAAATTAGGTAACAAAGAAGTTACTTCAGCCGTCTCTCAGGCTGTTTCTGAGATGCTTGAAAACTATTTAGAAGAACATCCGTCTGAAGCAAAAATGATTGTCGATAAAGTGATTTTAGCAGCTCAAGCAAGACATGCTGCTAGAAAAGCAAGAGAAATGGTTCAGAGAAAAACTGTAATGGGAGGAGGAGGTTTACCTGGTAAATTATCCGATTGCTCTGAGCAAGATCCTGCATTATGTGAAATATTTTTAGTAGAGGGTGATTCTGCCGGTGGAACTGCTAAGCAAGGTAGAGATAGAAATTTTCAAGCTATTCTTCCATTGAGAGGTAAAATTTTAAATGTTGAAAAAGCCATGCAACATAAAGTTTTTGAGAATCAAGAAATAATAAACATATATACAGCTTTAGGTGTTACAGTTGGTACAGAAGAAGATAGTAAAGCATTAAATCTTGAAAAATTAAGATATCATAAAATTGTAATTATGTGTGATGCTGATGTTGATGGTAGTCATATATCAACGCTTATTTTAACTTTTTTCTTTAGATATATGAGGGAATTAGTAGAAAATGGACATGTATATATTGCAACACCACCTCTTTATTTGGTTAAAAGAGGTAGTAAAAAAGAATATGCATGGAATGATGATGATAGAGATAAATTACTTGAATCTTTTGGTAATGGAGCTTCTATTCAAAGATACAAAGGTCTTGGCGAAATGAATGCAATTCAACTTTGGGATACAACTATGAACCCAGAGTCAAGAACATTTAGAAAAGTTACAATTGAAAATGCTGGTGAAGCAGATAGAGTTTTTTCTATGCTTATGGGTGAAGATGTTCCACCAAGGAGAGAATTTATTGAAAAGAATGCTACTTACGCTAATATTGACGCTTAAATTATACTAATATGAAAGTAACTATTGTAGGTGCCGGAAATGTAGGAGCTACAGCTGCTGATGTTATAGCCTCTAGATCAATAGCAAGTGAAGTTGTATTGTTAGATATTAAAGAAGGTTTTGCTGAGGGTAAAGCTTTAGATATTATGCAAACTGCAACTACACGAGGTTTTAATACCAGAGTTGTTGGTACAACTTCAGATTATTCCAAAACATCTAATTCTGATGTTGTTGTTATCACCTCAGGAATACCTAGAAAACCAGGAATGACACGTGAAGAATTAATTGGAATAAATGCTAAAATTGTTAAAGATGTTACTAAAAATATTTTAGAACATTCAAATAATCCAATTATTATAATTGTTTCAAATCCAATGGATTCTATGACTTATCTTGCTCTAAAATCATCTGGTTTAGATAAAAATAGAATAATTGGAATGGGAGGTGCCCTTGATAGTTCAAGATTTAAAACATATATATCACTAGCTTTAAGTAAACCAGCAAATGATATTCATGCAATGGTTATAGGTGGTCATGGAGATACAACAATGATTCCATTATCAAGATTTGCAAAGTATAATGGTTTGTCATTGTCAAACTTTTTAAGTGAAAGTAAAATTGAAGAAGTTGTTAAATCAACAATGGTTGGAGGGGCAACCTTAACAAAGCTTTTGGGAACTTCAGCGTGGTATGCACCTGGATCATCAATTGCATATGTTGTTGATTCTGTTTTAAATGATCACAATAGAATAATTCCAAGTTCTGTTTATTTAGATGGAGAGTATGGATTTTCTGATATATGTATAGGTGTACCTTGTGTAATAGGTAAAAATGGTGTAGAAAAAATAATTTCACTTGATTTAAATAATGAGGAAAAATCAATTTTTTCCAAAAGTGTCAATGCGGTTAAGTCAATGAATGAATCTCTTAATGATCATCTCTGATTTTTTATAAACTATCATTATTTTGTTTCTGATGTTCTAAATCATATATTTGCTTGCCAAAAAAATTAAATTATGCATAAAAATGGTCTTGTAAAGTTTATTGCTATTCTTTTTACTTTTATCAGTATTCTTCAAATATCATATACATATGTTGTTAGTAAAGTTGAAAAGGATGCTGAAAATTATGCTATATCTAAAATTGATTCTGAGGACAGAGATTTTATAATTACAAGAGAACAAGCACAAAGATCATATTTAGATTCTGTTGCTGATATAACAATTTTTGGTTTTACATCTTATAAAGGAGCAAAGACAAAGGAATTAAATAAAGGACTCGACCTTAAAGGAGGAATAAATGTAATCTTACAAATATCTGTCAGAGATATTTTAAAAGGCTTAGCTGAAGACACCAATGATCCAGCTTTCAACAGAGCCATTGACAGAGCTGATGAGTTACAAAAAAGCTCTAATGATACATATGTTGAATCATTTTTTATAGCATTTGAGGAGGATGACTCGAACAGACTTGCATCTCCAGATGTTTTCGCAAATAGAACACTAAGTGACGAGATTAATTTTGAAATGAATAATAATGAAGTAAAACCTATTATTCGTAGAAAAATTGACGAATCCATTACTTCTGCTTTTGAAGTTTTAAGGAAAAGAATTGATAAATTTGGTGTTACTCAACCTAACATCCAAAGGCTGGGAAATTCAGGTAGAATTCTTGTTGAATTACCTGGGGCTAAAGATGTAGATAGAGTTAAAAAATTACTACAAAGTACTGCCCAATTAGAATTTTGGACATCTGAAAAAAATCAAGAATTTTTTACATTCTTATCTCAGGCTAATCAAGTTATTAAAGATTCTTTCGAAGAAGAAGTTGAGGAAGAAAATAAAACAACATCTGAAATTGATGATTTACTTGCTGATGTAGAAGTTAAATCTGATTCATTAAGCCTTGAAAGAAATCCTCTTCTTGATCTAATAGTAAATACAGGTTTCCAAGGCGGGCCCGTACTGGCTCAATTTAATGTTAAAGATCAAAATACTGTAGACTCTTATCTAAATGATCCTAAAGTTAGACAGCTTTTACCATCGTCTAAAAGATTTACTAAGTTTTTATGGGGATTACCTGATCCAGAAACAAATATTGTTGAACTTTTTGTACTCAAGTCCAATAGAAACGATGTGCCTCCACTAAGTGGAAGTGTAGTAATTGATGCAGCTCAATCTTATGATCAATTTGCTAACCCAGCTGTTACAATGCAAATGAATGGAAAAGGATCAAAAATCTGGGAGGATCTTACTGACCAAGCTTACAAAAATAATAGTAACATTGCTATAGTTTTAGATGAAATTGTTTACTCAGCTCCTGGTGTTTCTAGTGGTCCAATTTCTGGAGGTAGATCAGAAATTACCGGTGATTTTTCTTTGAATGAAGCTATCGATTTAGCAAATGTTTTAAGAGCAGGTAAATTACCTGCCTCTGCCGATATTATTCAATCTGAAGTAGTTGGACCATCACTAGGTAAGGAATCTATTGATAAGGGTATTAATTCATTTTTAATTGCATTAGTTTTAGTTCTTGTTTGGATGATATTCTACTATGGAAGAGCTGGTATTTATGCTGATGTTGCTTTAGTATTAAATATTGTATTAATATTTGGATTTTTATCTGGCTTAGGAGCTGTATTAACTTTGCCTGGCATAGCTGGTATTGTTTTGACAATTGGTATGTCTGTTGATGCCAATGTTCTGATTTTTGAAAGAGTTAGAGAAGAGTTATATAGAGATAAAGGTTTAAAACAATCTGTCTCAGATGGTTTTAGTAATGCGCTATCTTCAATTTTAGATGCAAATATAACTACTGGTCTTACCGCACTAATTTTATTTATATTTGGTTCTGGCCCTATCAAAGGTTTTGCAACTACACTACTTATTGGAATAATAACATCTTTATTTACGGCTATTTTTATAACAAGAATGTTAGTTGAAAGACATATTTCATCCAACAAAGATTTAGCCTTTTCATCATCACTAACTAAAAATTTATTTAGAAATCTTTCAATAAGCTTTTTATCTAAGAGAAAAATATCATATTTAGTTTCAGGAACTTTAATTTTCATTGCTCTAGGGTCATTATTTACTAGAGGGCTTAACCAGGGTGTTGATTTTGTAGGAGGTAGATCATATGTTGTTAGGTTTGTAGAACCTGTCCCTCAAGAAGAAATACAAAGCAAATTAGTAGCTACCTTGGGTAATGCTGAAGTTAAAACTTTTGGATCTGAAAATCAATTAAAAATTACTTCTAATTATAAAGTTGATGACACATCAACATCTGTCGATGATGAAATACATCAAATTTTATATTCAGGTCTTTCTGAATATATTGGTGATATAACTATAGATGATTTTGTAAACGGAAATGAAGATAAACAAGTTGGAATTATGTCATCATTTGGGGTTGGTCCAACAATCGCTGACGATATTAAAAAGAACTCCTTTCTTGCAGTTTTTGGATCTTTGATAATAGTGTTTCTTTACATACTCTTTAGATTTAAAAACTGGCAATTTTCTTTAGGAGCAGTTTCCGCAGTATTTCATGATGTTATGGTTGTTTTAGGTATATTTTCTATTACCTATACTTTTATGCCTTTTGACATGGAAATTAATCAAGCATTCATTGCTGCTGTCCTGACAGTTATTGGTTATTCTTTAAATGATACCGTGGTTGTTTTTGATAGAATTAGAGAATATAGAAATATTCATAAATCTTGGGAGGTTACAAAGATTGTAAACAGTGCTTTAAATAGTACTTTAAGTAGAACATTGAATACGTCATTTACAACTTTAGTTGTTCTTGTTTCTATTTTTCTTTTTGGAGGTGAATCAATTAGAGGGTTTATGTTTGCATTAATTGTTGGTGTACTTGTCGGTACTTATTCATCTGTATTTGTTGCTACACCAATTATGTTTGACACTTTAAAGAAAAAATTTACTTCTTAAAGTTTATTAAGGAATTTCTTACATTTTTATTTTTGTCCAAAAGATCTTGAGCTTCCTGCCGTGATATTTTAAGTTCATTTATGAGCATTTTTTCAGCTCTGTCTACTAATTTGTTGTTTGATAATTGCATGTCAACCATTTTATTGCCCAAAACTCTTCCCAATCTAATCATAAGAGTTGTAGATATCATATTTAATACTAGCTTTTGAGCTGTACCAGATTTCATTCTTGTACTTCCTGTTACAAATTCTGGTCCTACTATGATTTCGATAGGTATTTCAGATACTTTTGAAAGAGGAGAACCTAAGTTGCATGTAATACAACCTGTAAGAATTCCTTCAGAATTACATTTTTGAATAGTTGAAACAACATATGGTGTGGTTCCAGATGCAGCAATCCCTATAACAGAATCATTATTAGTTATATTATATTTTTTTAAATCGTGCCATCCTTGAGATAAATTGTCTTCGGCAAATTCTTGTGATTTTCTTATGGCTTTGTCCCCTCCAGCTATTAAACCAATAACTAAATCATCCGAAACACCAAAAGTTGGGGGACATTCTGAAGCATCTAAAATACCTAATCTACCACTGGTGCCAGCTCCAATATAGAAAAGTCTACCGCCTCTTTTCATTCTAGGCTCAATGCTTTTAATAAGTTTTGCTATATCATTTAGTTTTTTTTGTACAGCAATCGCTACTTTCTGATCTTCTTCATTTATAGATGAAATAATTTCACTAACAGATTTTTTTTCTAAATTATTGTGATTTGAAGGTTGTTCTGTTATTTTATTAAATTTCATAATGTTTTAACAAAATAAATAAATTAAAGTCAATACTAATAATTAGTCGATATTAATATCTTTTAACGTGTAAGTATCAAACTCACAAACTTTGAAATATCCAAATGGGTTTAAATCTTCGTTGTTAACACAATAAATATTTCCTTTAATAGATGATGGGGCAGTAGAGAAAGGACCATTTTGAGTATTAGTCTGAATGACAATTTGAATCATAAATTTAAAATAATCAAAATCAACACCTTCCATTTTAATATTTAATTCATTGTTTTTTATCTTTTTCTTATTTATAAAATATGAAAAAGAAAATTCATTTCCATCAATATACAAGTCTCTTGCTGGTTGTAAATTTCCTTCACCAAATTCAAATAAATAATAATTTTCTTCGTTTTTAAGATCAGTAAATGTTGTAATTATTTCAATTTCTTCATCATTTAAAGATTCCCTTTCACCTTGTTTAACACTTGTTATTGGAGGAGATTTTGTTAGTGTTTCTTTACTTCTATAGTGATTGTTATTGTGAAAAATATTTAATTCATATTCGCTGTTATCAAGGATTTTATCAATTTCAGTGTAGTAATGATTTTCTTTAAAATATTTAAGTTCATATTCATTGTTTGTACTTAATTCTTTTATAACAACCTTAGCATTTTCAATAAAATTAATTTCATTGTCAAAATAACTTGAAGTTTCACTGATAATAACTTTAGCATAGCCATCTTTTTTACTAATATGCTTATTTATTTTTGCATCCACAACAATTCTTTTTTCTGTAAATTCTAAATCTAGATCTATAACTTTTTCACAGCTAACTAGTGTGAAAAAGAAGATTACTGTAAATAAATATTTTTTCATTAGAAATTAAAATTATAGGTTACTGATGGAACTATTCCAAATATTGAAATTTGTACTGCTTCATTTCTTAATGTTTCATCATTTTTTCTAAATAATATAGAAGAAGCGTTATCTCTATTATATAAATTGTAAATGCCAAAAACCCATTCACTTTTTAGTTTTCTGTTTTTATTCTTTTTTGGTAATAAATTTAAGCTTATATCTAACCTGTGATAATTAGGTAATCTGTTGGAGTTTCTTAAGCCGTAGTTTGGAATACTGAGATTCATGTACTGGTATTGAGCATTAGGATAGTTTGTAGGCTGACCTGTTTGATATATAAAATTAGTGTTGAGAGTTAGCTTTTCATTTATTTTAAATTTTGAATTTATACTTATGTCATGAGTTTTATCATAAGGTGATAAATACCATTCTCCATTATTAATTCCTGGGCCAATATTATTTAATCCTGGTGTTTTTTGTTCAGATTTTGAAAGAGTATAAGAAATCCAAAATTGATTTCTACCCTTATTTTTTTTTAATAATAGTTCAAGACCATAAGCTCTTGCTTTGCCTTTAAGTAAAGTTCTTTCAATATCATTATTAGCTACCAAATCAGCTCCATCAATATAATCTAATCTGTTTTTAATTTTTTTATAAAATATTTCAGACTCTAATTTGAATTCTTTAATATTTTTATAGTATCCAACTGCAAATTGATCAAGTTTCTGAGGGTCAATGTATGGTCCAGATGGTGTCCAAATATCTAAAGGTTGAGGGGAATTAGTATTAGAAATTAAATGTATGTATTGATTTAATCTATTGTAACTAAACTTGAAACTGTCGTTATTTCTATTAAATGATAAATTAAATCTAGGTTCTAAATTATTAAATGTTTTAAAAACATTATTTTCAGAGTTATAGTTATTTGTTAATGGTTCAGCACCATTATAAATTTCTAAAACTGGATCATAAATTACAGGACTATCATTTAAATATGTTTTCAGCCCAGTTTGACTCAGCCTTATAAATTGATTTATTCTTAAACCATACCTTAGTGATAATTTGTTACTTATGCTATGAATAACATCAAAATAGGCTGCATTTTCAAAAGCAAATTTTTTATTTAAAGTCGACTCATTTATTCCTGAATCTTCAGTTAAAGGAAAGATTTTTCCAGGTCTAAAATCATAGTAAATAATATTTGTGCCAAAATTAAATTGAAGGTTATTCGAAAAATAGTTTTTTAGATCAAATTTTAGATTCAGATTTTTGATTCCTGATTTCCAATCAAACCCTACAAAGTTTAATTGTAAACCATAATAATAATCACTGTAGATAATTGAGGTATTGCTAAATGTTTTTTCATTAATTAAATGATTCCATCTTAAATTAAATGTTGTATTTCCATAAGAAACAAGGAAGGTGTTATCAAGTTTAAAAAGATCTCTACCAAAGTATCCAGAGAAGTATAGCTTATTTTTATTATCAATTATAAAATTGGATTTAGTATTAATATCATAGAAATATGCAGAATTATTAATATCACTAAATTTTAAAAAAAGGTGTGCGTAAGTTCCTCTAGATGCAACTAAAAAAGAACTTTTTTCTTTTTGAATTGGCCCTTCAATTAAAAATCTACTTGAAATTACACCAACCCCTCCATTATACTTAAGTTCTTTTTTATTTCCATCTTTTTGATAAACATCTAGAACTGATGATATTCTACCTCCGTACGATGCTGGAATACCACCTTTAAATAATTTAACTTCTTTTATTGCATCAGAGTTAAAAACAGAAAATAAACCAAAAAGATGAGATGAGTTATAAATTATAGCTTCATCAAATAAAATTAAGTTTTGATCTGCTGCACCACCTCTAACATTAAATCCTGATGCACCTTCTCCTGCATTACTAACACCTGGTAATAATTGTATGGTTTTTAATAAGTCAGATTCACCAAATACAACAGGTGTTTGTTTAATAGTTTGGCCAGAAATTCTATTTAAACTTAAAATGGGTTTATCAATATCTGTATCTTCAATATTTTCTATTACAATTACTTCATTTAATTCCTCTAGCTCCTCGGCCAGCATTATATCTAGTGAAATATTTTTATTTATAGATATGAGTTTTTTGTTTTCTTTATATCCAAGGATGCTGAAAATAACCTCATAATTACCTTCAGAAATTGTAATTGAATAGAATCCGTAAGAATTTGAAATTGTACCAGTGTTTAATTCTGGAATGATAACATTTGCACCAATTATAACTTCTTCACTAGATTCATCAAGAATGTAACCACTTAATGTGTAATTGTTTTGAGAAAAAGATATAGATAAGAAAAGTAGTATAAAGACAGTTAGGATTAATCTAATCACATCAATTAATTCCCAAAAATAATGCCAACAACAGAGAAAATAGTAGGATAGGAGATCAAAAGGTTATAAAATCAGTTCATTTTAGAATCTAAATTCTCTTTAATAGAATCTAAAAATTCTTGTGTGCTTAAGTAATGTTGTCTTTTTAAATTACTTCCATGAATCAGAAGAGCTAAATCTTTAGTCATTTTACCTGATTCAACAGTTTCAATACATACTTTTTCTAATAAGTTACAGAAAATTAAAAGTTCGTTATTAGAGTCAAGCTCTGCTCTGTGAATTAACCCTCTAGTCCATGCAAATATTGATGCAATTGGGTTTGTAGATGTTTCTTTGCCTTGTTGGTGCAATCTATAATGACGAGTAACTGTGCCATGAGCAGCTTCTGCTTCCATAGTTTTACCATCAGGAGTAAGTAGGGTAGAGGTCATTAATCCTAAGGATCCAAAACCTTGCGCTACTGTATCTGATTGTACATCACCATCATAATTCTTAC
>JAYNRW010000034.1:0-13031 GCA_038114965.1 Flavobacteriaceae bacterium
AAGCAATTATTGAAGCAACCGAAGAGAAAAAGTTAAAATATAGAATTGAATATGGAGAAGCTGCTTTTTATGGACCTAAATTAGATTTTATGGTTAAGGATGCATTAAATCGTGAGTGGCAATTAGGAACAATCCAAGTAGATTACAAACTACCGGAAAGATTTGATCTTTCATATAAAAATCAAAATAATGAACTTGTAAGACCTGTAATGATTCATAGAGCACCTTTTGGAAGTCTTGAAAGGTTTATAGCAATTTTAATTGAACATACTGGTGGGATTTTTCCTCTTTGGTTAGCTACCAATCAAATTAAATTAATTGCAGTTGGTGATAAACATAAAAATTACACTCAAAAAGTTTCAAATTTATTAGAAAAGTCCGAAATTCGCTCAACCTCTGATTTAAGAAATGAAACAGTTGGAAAAAAGATCAGAGATGCAGAAAAATCAAAGATTCCTTTTATGGGAATAATTGGTGATAAAGAAGTTGATAATCAAACAATATCAATAAGAGCAAAAGGAGGTGAAGAAATTGGAGAAATGGATATTAAGAAATTAATTAACTTTATTAAAGAAGAAGAACTTAAATCATATAATTAAAACCTAAAGCTATAGCACTAAGAAGAAAAAGAGGTAGAAGACCTGGAAGAATAATTAAAAAAAATCCCCATAAAATTAATGGAGAAATTATAGCTAATGAAGTTAGATTAGTAGGTGATAATGTCGAAGTTGGCGTATACCCGCTTTCAAAAGCTTTAGAGATAGCAAAATCTCTAGAAACAGACTTAGTTGAAATCTCTCCAAAGGCATCACCACCAGTTTGTAAAGCTTTAGATTATAAGAAATTTCTTTATGATCAAAGAAAAAGAGAAAAGTTTTTAAAAGCAAAAACGCAAAAGGTTGTTGTAAATGAAATAAGATTTGGACCACAGACTGATCAACATGACTATGAATTTAAAAAGAAACATGCTATTAAATTTCTTCAGGATGGAGCAAAACTTAAAGCTTTTGTGTTTTTTAAGGGAAGATCAATTATTTTTAAAGAGCAAGGGCAAATTTTACTTCTAAAATTAGCACAAGAATTAGAAGAATATGGAAAAGTTGAACAATTACCTGCTCTAGAAGGAAAAAAAATGATTATGTTTGTGACCCCAAAAAAAGTTAAAAAGTAGTAAATGAGTAAATTAAAGACCAAATCAAGCGCAAAAAAAAGGTTTAAAGTTACGGGAACAGGAAAGATTAAAAGAAAACATGCTTTCAAAAATCATATCCTTACCAAAAAATCAAAAAAGAGAAAACTCAAATTAACTCATGATGGGTTAGTAAATGATAGTGATTTAAACAATATCAAAAAACAATTAAGATTAAAATAATTTGTAAAACAGGTAAAAGGTTTAAAGTTTGAAAAACACCTCAGCCAAAAATTATATAAAATGCCACGTTCAGTAAATACTGTCGCTTCAAGACAAAGAAGAAAAAAAATTCTCAAAAAAGCTAAGGGATATTTCGGAAGAAGAAAAAATGTTTATACAGTAGCTAAAAATGCTGTTGAAAAAGCACTTTCTTATGCTTACAGAGATAGAAAAGCTAAAAAAAGAGTTTTTAGATCATTATGGATAACAAGAATAAATGCTGCTGCAAGGGAGCATGGTCTTTCTTATTCAGAATTAATTAACAAACTCAAATCAAACAATATCTCAATAAACAGAAAAGTTTTAGCAGATTTAGCTATGAATGATCCAAAAAAATTTGAGGAAATTGTAAAAAAAGTTAAATAGTTTAGAAAGGATCTTCATCCTCTTCTGATCTGTAACTTCCACTTTCAAATGCTTGATCTGGATTAATTTTAGATTCCTCGTTCAATTTAGATTGGTATTCAAATGGATTATCGAATGAATTTAAATTTTCAAACTTTCCAAGAGAACTAATAAACTTGAGCTTTATTGAATTTAATCCACCATTTCTATGCTTTGCTACAATAAATTCAGCTTGTCCAAGGGCAGGTGTTCTATCCTCATCATCCCATTCGTCAATTTTATAGTATTCTGGTCTATATAAAAATGAAACTATATCAGCATCTTGTTCAATAGAACCAGATTCTCTTAAATCTGAAAGAATTGGTCTTTTAGTTCCTCCTCTTAACTCAACAGCACGTGATAATTGTGATAAAGCTATAATAGGTATATCTAATTCTTTTGCAAGTGCTTTTAAATTTCTAGAAATAGTTGAAATCTCTTGTTCTCTATTTCCTGATTTTTGTGAAGATCCAATAGTCATTAATTGTAAATAATCTAAAACAATTAATTTAATACCATACTGAGAAGATAATCTTCTGGCTTTAGCACGAAGTTCAAAAATAGATAATGATGGAGTGTCATCTATATATAATGGAGCACTTTCAAGGTTTGAGACTTTTACATTTAACTGTTCCCATTCAAATTTTTCTAGTTTACCAGTTCTCAATTTTTCTGAATTCAGCCCAGTTTCCGAAGAAATTAACCGAGTAATTAATTGAAGAGCGGACATTTCTAGTGAGAAAAAAGCAACTGGAATATTATTTTCAACTGAAATATTACGAGCCATAGAAAGTGTAAAAGCTGTTTTACCCATACCAGGTCTTGCAGCAATAATTATTAGATCGCTTTGTTGCCATCCAGACGTTAACTTATCAATTTCATTAAATCCTGATGGTATTCCACTTAAACCCTCTTTTTTAGAAATTTCTTCAATCTTTTTCTTAGCAGCAATCACTAAATTTTCGGCTGTTTGAGAGTTTTTCTTCAAGTTACCCTGAGAAATATCATAAATTTTTGATTCTGCCGTATCCAATAAATCAAAAACATCTGTTGTTTCATCATAGGAGCTTTCAATTATTTCACTAGATATTTCTATTAGTTTTCTTTGTATAAACTTTTGAAGTATAATTCTAGAATGAAACTCTATATGAGCGGACGATGAAACTTTTTGAGTAAGCTCAACTAAATATATATCTCCACCAATTAAATTTAATTTAGCTTCTTTTTTTAGTTGGTGAGAAACAGTTTTTATATCAATAGGCTCTTGTTGTTCAAATAGATTAATGATCGCAGAGTAAATAATCTTATGACTTTCTTTATAAAAAACTTCAGGGTGTAAAATATCAATCACCTCATCCACACCCTTCTTATCAATCATCATGGCTCCTAAGACTACCTCCTCTAAATCAACAGCCTGTGGCGGGATTTTGCCCTTTTGAATTGAATAAACAGAGCCAGGATTTGAACTGGATGTTGAACTTATATTTCTAATACTCTTCACATGTTAAACTTAAAAAATGATTCATTAATTGTTACTAATAAATAATAATTTAAGCAAACAAAAATATGTTAATAACTATAGGGATAATGTTGATAGTACTAGCTTAATTCATTAAAAACACCCATGGATGTAAATCTATTTGACCTTTCCTCAAGAAGTTTTGAAGTTGAAAGAAGTTTAAGATCATTAAATGAAGTTATAATTTCTTTTTTTACAGTGTTGAAAACTTTATTTCTATTTTGATGAGCTCCACCTAAAGGTTCTTTAATTATTTTATCAATCAATTTATTTTTTTTCATGTCTTCAGGGGTAAGCTTTAATACTTCTGCTGCCTTTTCCTTAAAATCCCAACTTCTCCACAAAATTGAAGAACAAGATTCTGGGGAAATAACAGAATACCACGTATTTTCTAGCATCATAATTTTATCTCCAATACCAATACCTAATGCTCCACCAGATGCCCCCTCTCCTATTACAATACAAATTATTTGGGTTTTTAAATTGAACATTTCATAAAGATTTCTAGCAATAGCTTCTGCCTGGCCTTTTTCTTCAGCTTCAATCCCTGGATACGCACCAGGAGTATCAATAAAAGTAACTATTGGTATTGAAAATTTTTCGGCAAGTTTCATCAACCTTAATGCCTTGCGATAACCCTCAGGATTGGCCATACCAAAATTTCTATATTGTCTTGTTTTTATATTATTACCTTTCTGTTGACCAATGAACATAAAAGATTGGTTATCAATTTTACCAAGACCGCCAACCATTGCTTTGTCATCTGAAATATTTCTATCACCATGTAATTCTAAAAAATTACCGTCAGTTAATGCATTAATGTAATCGAGTGTATATGGTCTAGATGGATGTCTAGATAATTGAACTCTTTGCCATGGAGTTATATTAGAATATATTTCCTTCTTAGTTTTTTCGATTTTGAGTTTAAGTTTTTTACAAGTATCCCTTACATCCACTTTGCTTTCATCTCCAATGACATTACATTTATCAAGTTGGTCTTCAAGTTCTTTAAGAGGCAATTCAAAATCAAGATATTCCATAAATATTTTTCAAATATAAATTAAAAAAAAAGGTTTAAAAATCATTTTCTTACGAGTTTAAAAATGTAATAAGTAATTATTATAAAAACAAAATTTGGAAGCCATGCGCCAACATTAGGATTCCAATCAGATTTTGATACTAGAACAGAAAAAAGCTTATCAAAAAAAATAAAAATAAAAGCTAAAATAATTCCTAGTGCAAGGTTTAAACCAATTCCTCCTCTTTTTTTATTGGATGCTACGGTAACCGCAAGAATAGTTAAAATTAGTATTGTTACAGGTAATGTATACCTTTTGTTTCTTTCAAGAATATGACTAGATAATAGAGGAGAACCACTTGCTCTTTCAATATCTATAAAATTATTTAATTCGAAAAGATTAAGGGTTTTGGCTTGATATGTAACAGGAGAAAGATCATTAATAGAAAAATTAAAAATTGTATCAAAAATTCTTTTTGTTTCTATTATCTCATTTTCTCCCACATATTTTCTTTTAAAATAATCCGTCAACCTATATAAACTATCTTCTTCAATCCACCTTATATTTCTAGAAAATATTTTTTCTTTTAGCTGATTTTTTTCAAACACTTCGTATGAAAAATTATAAGCTTGATTTCTAGTAGGATTGTAAGAACTGACATATATATAATCGTTTTCATTTATCTGTTTATATAACTTCGATATATTTCTATCCTTCTTATTTTTACTTAAATACTTATATTGAAACTCATTAAAACTTTTGTTTTTTTTAGGAACAACAAACATTCCTGAAATGAAAGTTAAAACTGACACCACAAGACCACAAATTATAAATGGCTTTAGATATCGATTGTATGAAATTCCAGAACTTAAAATAGCAACAACTTCAGAGTTATTTGATAATTTAGATGTGAACCAAATAACTGATAAAAAAACAAAAATTGGGATTAAAAAATATCCGTAATACCAAATAAAATCAGAATAGTATTCCATGATTTGTGAATAAGACAAGTCATGTTCTTTAAACTTATCAATCTTTTCAGAAATATCTACAAGTACACCAATAGGTATAAATAATAAAAACATCATAAGAAATGTTAAGAAGAATTTTTTAACTATATATATGTCTAAGATTTTCACTATAACCTATTATCTAACTTATTTTTCATAGTTTTTTTCCAAGATAGGAATTCGCCAGATTTAATTGCATTTTTAGTAGAGTCAATTATCCATTTATAAAATCCTAAGTTGTGAATTGTTGCAATTTGTTTACCTAAATTCTCATTAATACTAAATAAGTGTCTTAAATAAGCCTTAGTATAAAAATTGTCAACAAAAGTATTTCCATTAGGGTCAATTACAGTATGATCATTTTTCCACTTTTCATTTTTAATATTTATCGTTCCCTCTGAGGTAAATAACATGCCATTTCTAGCATTACGTGTTGGCATGACACAATCAAACATATCAATACCAAGACCAATATTTTCAATTATATTCATGGGTGTACCAACACCCATTAAGTATCTCGGTTTATTGGCTGGTAAAATTTCACAAACAGACTCAGAAATTTCATACATAATATCGTGTGGTTCGCCTACAGAAAGTCCTCCAATAGCATTTCCCGGTAAATCCATAGATGTTATATAATCTGCAGAGATTTTTCTTAAATCTTTATACATACTTCCTTGTACTATAGGAAACAAAACTTGATTGTGAGAATATTTATTTTTACTTGAATTAAATCTATCTATACATCTTTCAAGCCACTTATGGGTTAATTCCATTGATTTTCGAGCATATATTTTTTCACATGGATATGGTGTGCATTCATCAAAAGCCATGACGATATCAGCTCCAATTGATCTTTGGATATCAATTGCTTTTTCAGGACTAAAAAAATGATATGATCCGTCAATATGTGATTTGAATTTAACTCCATCAGGATTTATTTTTCTATTATTTGATAGTGAATAAACTTGATAGCCTCCACTATCTGTTAAAATATTTTTATCCCATTTCATAAATTGATGTAATCCACCAGCATTCTCAATTATATCAGTCCCTGGTCTTAAATAAAGATGATAAGTATTTGATAAAATAACATCAGGTGATATATTTTCAACTAAATCCTTGTTGTGTACACCTTTGATAGCTGCAGATGTTGCAACGGGCATAAAAATGGGCGTTTCAAATTGACCATGATCTGTGGTAATTGATCCAATCCTAGCCTTAGTATCAGAATCTTTTTGTAAAATCTGAAATTTCATTTTTTTCAAATATAACCTAATAACTTTTTTTTAAATACAATGTTGTTAACTAAATATTATGATTGGTTGATAAGTTTAAATAATTTTTAAAAATACTAACAAAAGAGATTCTATTTTTACTATATGAATGAAATGGAAAAATTAGTTATTCAGATCAGGAGAGATATAGTAAGGATGGTTAACGCTGTTAACTCAGGCCATCCTGGTGGTTCATTAGGCTGTACTGAATTTTTTGTAACCCTATTTTTTAAAATTTTAAAAAGAAATAAGGATTTTAGCATGGACGGTAGAAATGAAGATTTATTCTTTTTATCAAATGGACATATCTCACCGGTATACTACAGTACTCTTGCAAGAGCTGGATATTTCCCTGTTTCTGAATTAAATACTTTTAGAAAAATTGATTCCAGATTGCAAGGTCACCCTACAACACATGAAGGTTTGCCAGGTGTAAGAATTGCTAGTGGTTCACTTGGACAAGGAATGTCTGTTGCAATAGGTGCAGCAATTACAAAAAAATTAAACAATGACAAAAACATTGTATACAGTCTTCATGGTGATGGAGAACTTCAAGAAGGTCAAAATTGGGAAGCGATTATGTTCGCATCTGCTAATAAAATTGATAATATAATTTGTACGATTGACTATAATCAGAAACAAATTGATGGAGATTTAAAAGATGTACTCGATCTGGGTAATATTGCTGAAAAGTTTGCAGCCTTTGGATGGCTAGTTTTTAACTTAAAAGAAGGAAATAATTTAGAAGAAGTTGAAAAAATAATTTTAGAAGCAAAAGCTTCAACAGGACAAGGTAAACCTATTATAATAATTATGAGTACAGTAATGGGTAATGGTGTTGATTATATGATGGGAACTCATAAATGGCATGGTGTTGCACCAAATGATGATGAATTAGAACTTGCATTAAAGCAAAATCCCGAAACATTAAAAGATTATTAAGATGATTGAATATAAAAATACTGGAAATAAAGATACTAGATCAGGTTTTGGTGAAGGTCTTTTAGAGCTTGGAAGAACAAACAAGGATGTGGTTGCTCTTTGTGCTGATTTAACAGGATCTTTAAAAATGAATGAATTTAAAAATGAGTTTCCAAATAGATTCATTCAAGTAGGGATTGCTGAAGCAAATATGATGGGTATTGCTGCAGGTATGACAATAGGTGGAAAAATTCCTTTCACAGGAACATTTGCAAATTTTTCAACTGGTCGTGTGTATGATCAGATTCGTCAATCAATTGCATACTCTGGAAAAAATGTAAAAATATGTGCCTCTCATGCAGGAATAACTTTAGGTGAAGACGGGGCTACACATCAAATTTTAGAAGATATAGGGTTAATGAAAATGTTGCCAGGAATGACGGTAATTAATACTTGTGATTTTAATCAAACCAAAGCTGCTACATTGGAAATTTCAAAACATAATGGACCAGTATATCTTAGATTTGGAAGGCCAAAGGTTCCAAATTTTACAGATTTGAATCAAAAGTTTGAAATTGGAAAAGGTGTAAAATTATTAGAAGGAAATGATGTCACAATAGTTTCTACAGGACATTTAGTATGGGAGTCCATAATTGCAGCTAAAGAATTAAGTAAAGAAGGTGTTGAAGCTGAAGTAATTAATATTCATACTATTAAACCCTTAGATGAAGATATTATTTTAAATTCATTGAATAAAACAAATTGCGTTGTGTCATGTGAAGAGCATAATATTATAGGAGGTTTGGGAGAATCAATTTCAAGACTGATTGTAAATAATGCACTCTATCCAATGGAGTTTGTTGGTGTTAATGATTCTTTCGGTGAATCTGGAACTCCAGAACAGTTAATGAAAAAATATAATCTAAATTCTGAAAACATTAAAGAAAAATGCAAAAAGGTAATATCAAGAAAATTATAACTTTCGCAATCATAATTTTAAGTTTATTTATTAATCAAGCATATTCACAAATAAGTTTTGGAATTAAAGCTGGATTATATTTTAATTCAGGACTAAATCAGACATATTATATTGAGTCTTTAAAAACAACTCCAACAGGTGGTTTTTACAATATTTTTGATGAAAAAAATGGACATCAATTTGGAGTTTTTTCAAAGATTAATTTTGGTAATATTTTTTTAAGACCTGAGTTATATTTTTCTAAAATCAATAGTAAATATGACCTGACATATCAATGGAACATCGAAGGAGAAATTATTGATGAGTTTTCCGAAAACAGAATTAATATTCCAATATTAGTTGGTATCGATGTTTTTCGAAAAAGAATAAGTTTCTTTGGAGGCCCCACATTTAATTTTGTCTCAGATGTTTTTTTTGATAAAAACAATTTAAAAGAGTCTATATCAGATCTTTACAGCAAGTCACTTTTAACTCTACAATACGGAGCTTCTCTAAATTTTAATAAACTCAGTTTTGATTTTAGAATTGATAAAGGTTTTGGGGATCGAGAAATTGTATATGCTGAACAGTTGTTAGGAGAAAATAAAAATCAAATAGTGAAAACTGACGGATTATTAACTATGATTTCTGTGTCGTATAAATTTTAATCTGCATCTAAATAATCAGGTGTTCCATCACCATCTGTATCGTCTGCTACTCCATCACCATCTTTATCATATTCATCTTTAGTTAATATTCCATCTCCATCATCATCATCATCTCTGTAATTAGGAATATTATCTGAGTCCGTATCATCATTCTCAAAATCACGGTCACCATCAACATCTTCTATTATTGTTAAGACTGTATCATTATCATGATCGGTACGATTTAATGTCATCATATTTATTTGAAATACTAATGGTGAATATGCAGGAATTGTAGTTGTACCATTTTGAAAATAGCCCAAACCTGATGGGAATAAAGCAAAGCCAATTCCAAAATTTAAAAAATCATAGGTTCCATCATTATTAATTCTAATTTCACCTCTCTTGAGCAAAGGAAGGGACTCTTTAAATCCTTTAACTAAATTCTTTGCCTCCATCCAAACTGGTGTTTTTCTTGAATCAAACGTGTTTCCATCAAATAAAAAACCTTTATATGAAACAAATACAGAATCAGCAATAGTTGGGCTTTCTCCAACACCTTCTCTTATTACATGATAATAAAGGTTATGTTTAACTATATTGTCATTTTCATCCTTAACATCAATTTCTATTGTTGATACTTGATTATAAATGGGTATTTTATCTACATTGTCCCCAGCAATTGTATCAAAAACAATTTCAGGTGAATCAGTAGCATTTAAATTGATAAAATCATCATAGTTATAAAAATGAGTTTGCATAAATTCGATTATTGAATCATTTTCTGCAATGTATTGCTGAGTCATATCTCTTGGTGGCTCACTGGTATCCGTACCTTTGTCTTTTTCACATGAGATGAAGGATAGAGATATAATAACAAAAAATAAAAGAAACTTCAATGATGATTTCAAAATATAAGTTTTTAAATCAGGCGCAAGATACAATTTTCTTAATATTTTTATCTTAGTTTTACAGTATTATTATTTAATGAAAAATCAAGTATTAGACCATAAAAAAATAATTAGAATTTGTAATAGACTTGCTTACCAAATAATTGAAAATTCTGAAAACAAGAAGTCGATTATATTGGTTGGTATTAAAGAAAAAGGGTATGAAGTTTCAAAATTAATTATGCAAGAATTAAATAAAATTTGTTCTAATAAAATCATACTTAGATATATAGAAATTGATAAAACTAGTCCAAAAAATTCATTAAAATGTAATTTAGAATCTACTTTCAAAAGCTCTGAAAAAGTTTTTTTGATTGATGATGTTCTAAATACAGGAAAAACACTAATGTTCTCTGTAAACAAGTTGTTAGATTATGATTTTAATAGTATTAAAACAGTAGTGCTTATAGATAGAAATCATAAGAAATTTCCAGTAAAGGTTGATTTTAAAGGAATTTCTTTATCAACTAATTATGATGATATAGTAAAACTAAATTTTAAAAAAAATAATTTAGAAGCCATTATCACTTAAAATTTTTAAAATTTTCTTTACAACTAACTCCTTGTCATTTCTATTTGACTCAATTACATAATTTGATTTTTCATAAAATGGCATTCTTTCAAAAATATGTTTACTCACAAATTCATTCATTTTTTCAATAGATTGAATATTTGAGATTATTGGTCTTTTTTCCTTTCTCAAAAAAAGTCTATTCGAAAGAATATTTGTGAGTACTTTTATGTAAAACACATTATTAGATCTAGATAAAATTATATCCATATTGTCATAATAGCAAGGAGTGCCTCCACCTAATGATAATATAAATTTATGATCGTAACTTAAAACTTGGTTAAGCATAATTTTTTCAATCCTTCTAAACTCTAGTTCGCCTAAATCAGAAAATATTTTTGAAACTGAAGAATTATATTTTTTTTCAATTACTTTATCAAGATCAATAAACTCACAATTATACTTCTTTGCTAAAATTTTTCCAATTGAAGTTTTTCCAGAACCCATGTATCCCAGAAGAATAACTGGATTTAAATTATTAATTGAATTTAATGAATTCATATCCATACAAATTTATGAGAAATATTCTTTGAATAATATGTTTATTGGCCCTATATTTGCGAGCGTTAAAAATAGACCTGGTAGCTCAGTTGGTAGAGCATCTCCCTTTTAAGGAGAGGGTCCTGGGTTCGAGCCCCAGCCAGGTCACAATTCACTAGCGCACGTGGCGGAACTGGTAGACGCGCTAGGTTGAGGGCCTAGTGGGAA
Organism: Flavobacteriaceae bacterium; assembly: GCA_038114965.1. Classification (GTDB taxonomy): domain Bacteria; phylum Bacteroidota; class Bacteroidia; order Flavobacteriales; family Flavobacteriaceae; genus Eutrophosalina. The sequence continues at coordinate 11,376 of JAYNRW010000034.1, forward strand.
ATATCCCTTGGAGGTTCGAGTCCTCTCGTGTGCACAATCATTTAAATCTAAAATTGAAAAAAAAAGTTATCATTATTGGTTCAGGATTTTCATCTCTATCTGCATCATGTTACCTAGCAAAAGCAGGTTTTGATGTTAGTATTTATGAAAAAAATTTCGATTTTGGTGGTAGAGCTAGACAATTTAAAGAGAAAGGATTTACTTTCGACATGGGTCCAAGCTGGTATTGGATGCCCGATGTTTTTGAGAGATTTTTTAATGACTTTGGTAAAAAAAGTTCTGATTTATATGAAATTAAGAAACTAAATCCTGCCTACCGAGTAATATTTGATAATGAAAGTCATTTTAAAATTGGTGATTCAATTGATGAAATAGTTAATTCTTTTGAAAAAATTGAGAAAGGGAGTGGTAAAAAACTAATTAAGTTTTTAAATGAGTCGAAAGATAATTATGATCTCGCTGTTACTAATATGCTATATAAAATGCCAGGAAAATCAATCTTTGAGCTTATTAATACAAAAACAATTTCTAAAATAAATTTATTTGTTACCAATATTAAAAGTCAAATTAATAAAATTTTTAAAAATCGAAAACTAAGATCTGTTTTACAGTTTCCGGTACTTTTTTTAGGTGCTAAACCCTCAGAAACACCAGCTTTTTACAATTTTATGAATTATGCTGATTTTGGATTAGGCACATGGCAACCTAAGAATGGATTTTATGATGTTGTACAGTCTATGATTAAGATCGCAAAGGAAAATGGTGTTAAATTCTACAATAATTCTCCAGTTGATAAAATAATAGTAAAAAACAATACTATCTCAGGAATTATTGTGAAAAAATCACTTATTGAATGTGATATATTAATATCAGGTGCTGATTATTCACATACTGAACAATTATTAGAAAAAAAATACAGACAATACTCAGAAAAATACTGGTCAAACAGAACCTGGGCACCTTCATCGCTTTTATTTTACATTGGGCTTGATAAAAAAATTAATGATTTAGATCATCATAATTTATTTTTTGATACTGATTTTGATAGACATGCTGATGAAATTTATACTAACCCAAAATGGCCTGAATCACCTTTATTTTATTTAAATATTACATCAAAAACTTTTAAACATACTGCGCCTAAGAACTGTGAAAACTTATTTATTCTAGTTCCAATTGCAACAAACCTTGAAGATACAGATGAAATCAGAGAAAAATATTTTGATTTAGTTATTAGTAGAATTGAAAAAACAATCAATGAGAATATTAAAGATCATTTAATATATAAAAAGAGTTATTGCGTAAAAGATTTTAAATCTGACTATAATTCATTTGGTGGAAATGCGTATGGTTTGGCAAACACTCTTACTCAAACTGCATTTCTTAGACCTAAACTTAAAAGTAAAAAAGTAAAAAAATTGTATTTTAGTGGTCAACTGACAGTTCCCGGACCTGGTGTTCCACCAGCAATTGTTTCAGGAAAGTTAGTTTCAGATTTGATTATAAACGATGAAGTCAATTTTTGATAAGGTTTCTGCAGATTGTTCTAAGAATGTTACTAACTCTTACAGTACTTCATTTAGTTTAGCTACTAAAATGTTATCAAAGAGTATTAGACAAGATATTTATAATATTTATGGTTTTGTAAGATTTGCT
>JAYNRW010000035.1:0-12744 GCA_038114965.1 Flavobacteriaceae bacterium
ACATGTCCATCAGCATCATTATGCATAATTAAAAGAGGGGTATTTATTTTGTCTATATTGTAAATGGGTGAGTTTTCAAAATATCGTTGAGGATATTCCCATGGAGTACCGCCAATTCTACTTTGAGTATGTTCATACTGAAATTGTCTACTAAGACCTGTATCCCACCTAATACCTCCAAAAGCACTGATCATATTAACTACAGGTGCACCCGACTCAGCTGCTTTAAAAATATCAGTTTTTGTGACTAAATAAGCTATTTGATATCCTCCCCAACTATGACCTTGAACTCCAATATTATTTGCGTCAACAAACCCTTTTTCTATCAATGAAGTAACACCTGGAATTACACAGTTGAAAGCGCTTTCACCAGGATATCCAACACGATAATGTACATCGGGATTAAAAATTACATATCCTCTACTTGTATAGAAGCTATAATTAATTGATGATCGTCCTGGGTTTGGAGCTCTATGAGTATGTAATCCATTTGAACTTTTTTCATAAAAGTTAACAAGCATTGGATATTTTTTCCTTGGATCAAAATTTTCAGGTTTAATTAGCATTCCTGTTAAAGGTTTACCGTCTAAAGAATTCCAATACACAAGTTCTGCAGTTCCCCAATTATAATCTTTTTGCTGTGGATTGACATCGCTAATGATTTTTTGTGATTTGAAACTTAAATCAGAAACTCTAATGTTTGGAAATTCCTCAAAAGATTGTCTAGTGAATATTACTTTGTCACTTAATCTAGCTTTTCTTGGATTAGAATATCGGAACGGTCCATTAACTAGTTGTTGCCCATTATTTTTTCTATAATGATATTCATAATAACCTGAGTTTTTCGAGTTCTCATTAAAAGTTGACATAAGAATATTTTCTGAAGTATCGATAAATCTTTTTTCAGAGTCCAGTGAAATAATCCTGTAAGTAGTTTTACTGCCCCTACCATTAGTCAATTGTTTATAAGTTGCCTTTTCAGGATCAAATTCCCACACATCATAACGATCATATATAATAATACTTTTATCGTTTTTTGTCCAACCACCAGAACCGTATGATCTTGGGTAATTTGGATAATCGTTTTGTTCGTTATAAAATTGTTTTCCTTTTGTGAGTTCAGTGTATTTATTGGTTTGAACATTATAGGTATACCATGTACTATCAATTTCATTGTAGCCAAAAGCATATTTTCCTTTAGGACTAAATCTTGCTGTGCTTGGCAAACCTTTAATAGCCATTTTTGAAGCGCCATTGTCAATATTTATAATCGCTAAGTCATTTGCAGAAAACAGACCTGTCCATTGTGAACTTAGCTGGTATGGCTCTCTTGTACTTATTAGTGCATAGTCGCTATTTCCTTCATCTGCTAAAATTGCATTTGGAAATTCTTCAGATTCTATTTGGATTATTCTCTTATCTTTTAAATGGTAGACAGTTTGAAATGATTTAGTCTTATCATTTTTAAGTTGTTTTTCTTGTATTGTATATAATCTTGGTTCATCATAAGTCCAGACTTCAACGTTAACAATTTCTTCATCTAAAAGTAATGTGTCTTGAAATATTTCAGGACGAGCTAATCCAAAATAAAGTTTACTTTCATCTTTTGAAAAAGATACCGAACCGTTAGATGACACATTAAATCCTTTGGGTGAATTTTCTTTATTTGCTACTAATTCAGCTTTATCAAAATTTGAATTCCAGCTATAAAGCTCATATGGTCTTTGTTGAACTTTACTAGAATCAGCATCAATAATAAACCCAAGATTTTTACCTGAGTCGCTTAAGTTTAGTTTATAATATTTCGTTTTTTTATGAGAACTAAACACAAGTTTAGTTTCATTCTTTTTTAAATCATTAACATATACACCTGGTTGATAAGATCCATTGATTCCAGTGGTTGAATAAGCTATAGTTTGATTCTTTTTTGCAAAAGTATAATTAGTAACAAAGTGAATTGTATCCTCAACAGAAGATTCTAAATTTCTAATTACAAGAGGATATCCATTTATGGTACTAGGTTTTTTAACTTTCTTTTTTGATTTAGTAGTATCATTACTCTTTTCAGATTTTTTTACATCATAATGGTATGCCAAATATCCAGACCATTTTTCTGGAACCCTGTAAGATTTTACATTTGGGATTTTATTTAGGATATTATTTTGCAGATTATATATAGCTAAAGTATCCATTGGCATTTTATCTTTCTTTACTTTTCTTCTTTTCATTTCAACAATACTATCTTTCCATGCCTTTACACTAAATACAACAAATTTAGAATCATATGTAAATCGATTGTTTTCAGATCTATCATGCTTAAAAATCAAATTTCCTTTATCATCTTTAATTTTTAGCTCACTATCCTTTTCACCTTTAACAACAGAGTAAATTATATAATCCCCATTAGAGCTAATATTTGATCGTTGAATTGAATTCCAAATATCAAAATCTGGATGATCTAATACTTTTTTTTGTCCAAATAAATTAATACTCATTAAAATGAGTAAGTAGCAAAATAAATTTTTCATAGTTATACTAATTTAACAATTAAAATAGATTGATAAATTTTGAAATTTATTACAATGAGATTATTTATTAACTTTATTAGCTAACCAAAAACTACTATGAAAACAAATATTATATATATCGTAGCTACAACAATTCTTTTATTTGGATGTGTTGATACAAAACAAAAACTTGGCTATGAGGCTGAGTACGAAAATGAAGTGGATATCTATGTTGGAGATGTGAATTCTACAGACGTAATTAGAAAATGGTTTGATTCCTACAATGCCAGGGATTTAGAAACAGTTTCTAGTATTGAACATGATGATGTAGTATTATATGCTCCCAATGGAATGATTATTAATGGAAGTGATGAGCATACTAAACTTGCAGAACAATTTCTATCGGCTTATCCAAATGCTAAATGGGAAATACTTTGGTCAATTTCATCAGACATTGCATTTAACACAAAACCCTCTGAAAACTGGGTCACCACATGTGTTACTGTTACTTATGGTGAAGGGGATGAGGCTACAACTTTGCAAAGAATTATTGATGCTCAAATAGTAGAAGGTAAGATCAAGTTGGTTTATGGATATGAAAGAACTGTCTCTAAAGAAGAAACGGAACAAAATAAAATTCAAATTTATGATAGCTCAATCACTGAAATAATAGATGTTAATGCTGAAATTGAAGAACTTGCAGATTCAATCATGATTCCAGAGGGTCCTGTGTGGGACGATTCATCAAAGTCACTTCTTTTTGTTGATGTGATGAACAATAAACTATTCAAATGGAATGAAGAAAATGGAGCTTCGGAATATATTTCACCAAGTGGTAATACTGGATATGCACCAAACTTAGGACAAGGTCTTTTAGGTGCTAATGGCTTAGCAATTGACAGTGAAGGAAATATTATCGTTTGCCAACATGGTGATAGGAGATTAGCTAAAATCTCAAATTCTAGTTCTAATGATCCAGCTTTTGAAACTGTTGTTGATAATTTTGAAGGAGATGCTTTTAACAGTCCTAATGATTTAGCAATTTCTAATGATGGCTCAATTTATTTTAGTGATCCTGCTTTTGGATTTTTTGATTTAAATTCCTATCAGTTTGTGGACTCTGAATTGAAAGGTCTGGATTTTAATGGAATATATAAATACAGCCCAGAAACAGAAAAAGCTGAATTAATTACTAAAGATATTGACTTACCTAACGGATTAGCATTATCCCCCGACGAAAAAACATTGTATGTTAATAAGATGGGAATGCTGGATTCAAACCCACAAATAATAAAAATAAATCTGGAAACAAATGAGTCCGAAACATTTTTTGAAGGAAAAGAACTGGCCGCTAAGTTTGAAGGAAATTTTGATGGAATGAAAGTTCATTCCAGTGGGAATATATTCACAACTGGACCGGGTGGTATTTTAGTTATTTCACCTGAAGGTAAATTAAAAGCTAGGCTAAACTTTGGACATTCTACAAACTGTGCGTTTGATACAAATGAAGAATATTTATACGTTACAGGGTTTATTAATAATCAAAAAGTGTATAGACTTAAACTAAAATAATTTGTTTGTTAATCTAAAGTTGTTGTTATAAAATATTATTTTTAATAGTATACAACTAGCACATGAAAATCAGAAAAATTTGTTTCTACATTTTTTTGACCTTACTAATTATTTCTTGTGAGTCAACTAAAAAAGAATCTTCACAGAATTGTCAAGGAGATAATATAAAATTAGAAAATTGTCTTCCACAATCTGATTTTAGAGGGGCTTGGGTTACTAACGTTGCAAGTGATGCTTTGGTATCTGCTGAAAACATAAAACTTACAGTAAGAAATGCAGTTAAATATGGTATAAATAATCTTTTTGTTGTAGTCTGGAATAAGGGTGTTACTCAGTATCCAAGTGAAGTTTTAGAAAAATACATTGGTATTAAGCAAGATTTAAACTTTAACGGCTTTGACCCATTAAAGCTTTTAATTGAAGAATCGCATAAAGAAGGCATAAAAGTTCATGCATGGTTTGAGTTTGGTTTTTCATATGCTTATAATGATCTTAATAGTATTTGGTTAAATAAATATCCTGATTGGGTAGGAAGAGATAGTGATGGAAATTTACTAAAGAAAAATAATTTTTTGTGGTGGAATGCTATCAACCCAGAACCACAAAAGTTTCTCCTAGATCTAATAAAGGAAGTAGTAGTAAATTATGATATTGATGGAATTCAGGGAGATGATAGATTACCTGCAATGCCATCTGAAGGAGGATATGATGATTTTACAAAAAAATTATATTTTGATGATTTTGGAAATGAACCACCCTTGAATTCTAAAGATGAAAATTGGTTAAAATGGAGAGCTGATAAACTAAGTGAGTTTGGAAAAACAGTATACAATTCAGTTAAAAAAATTGACCCAGACGTTACGGTTTCATGGGCTCCAAGTATTTATCCTTGGGCTTTAAGAGAGTATTTACAAGATTGGCCTAAGTGGCTTAAAGAGGGTTATGCAGATTTTATAATCCCTCAATTTTATAGGAGAAACATTGAAGATTATAAAAAAATTATTGATCAAATAGATCAACAAGTTTCATCCGATGAAAAAAATAAAATATATTCAGGTGTTCTGTCATCACTAGGAGATGGATACCGCGTAGAGGATTCTTTACTTATAGAAATGATTAATTACCACAGATCAAAAGGTATTAATGGCGAAGTATTTTTTTATTATGAAACTTTTAATAGATAAAATTAATTCATGGGATTAGAGATATTAGATTTTATCATTATTCTTTCTTATTTCATTCTTGTATTGATTGTGGGTTTTATGCTTTCAAGTAAAGCAAGAAAAAATTTAGATCAATATTTTTTAGGAGGTAATAAAATCAAATGGTACCTATTAGGTTTATCTAATGCATCTGGAATGTTTGACATTTCAGGTGTTATGTGGACTGTTACAATATTATTTATTTATGGTTTAAAAAGTGCGTGGATTCCATGGTTATGGCCTGTCTGGAATCAGGTTTTTGTAATGGTCTTTCTGGCAGTTTGGATAAGAAGATCAAATGTAATGACAGGGGCCTCTTGGATTTTAACAAGATTTAGTGGTGCTGGAGGTCAATTGTCAAAAAATATAATTATTGTTTTTGCTGTTGTTAGTGCAATAGGTTTTGTTGCATATTTTTTTGAAGGTATTGGAAAGTTTTGTGACTCAATTTTGCCCTGGGATTTAGCATTTAGTTCGGATTTAATTTCTATTAGTTCTGAGAACATGTATGCTTTAATTATTGTAGGAATAACAACCCTATATACTTTAAGAGGAGGTATGATGAGTGTCGTTGCAACTGAGGTATTTCAGTATGTGATTATGACAATATCAAGTATTATTATTGCTGTTATTGCTTATAATGCAGTTACTTATGATCAAATTTCCAATGTTGTTCCTGGTGGTTGGGAAAATTTATTTTTTGGATGGACGATGGATTTAGATTGGTCTCAAACTCTACCACAATTGAATGAAAAAATTAAGACTGATGGTTTTGAAATTATAGGAGCACTATTCATGATGATGTTATTTAAAGGATTTTTTTCAAGTTTAGCTGGACCTGTTCCGGGGTATGATATGCAAAGATTGTTATCAGCAAAGAATCCTTATGAAGCTGCTAAAATGAGTGGTTTTACAATCTTGGTTCTTTTTTCACCAAGATATTTAATGATTGCTGCATTTGCTGTTTTAGCCTTAGTTTTTCTCACTCCTGAACTTTCAAATATGTCACAAATTGACTTTGAAACTATATTACCCTATTCAATTTCTAAGTTTGTTCCAGTAGGTCTTAAAGGATTGTTATTAGCAGGTTTATTAGCTGCATTTATGGGAACTTTTGCAGCAGTAATTAATGCTGCTCCAGCTTACATTGCTAATGATCTTCTAAAGAATAATTTATTGCCTAATAAGAGTGAAAAAACTTATGTTAAATATGGTTATTTATCATCATTATTATTAGTTGTAATTGGAGTAATTTTTGGATTCTTTGCTTCTTCATTAAATTCTATTACCTTATGGATTACAGCTTCTTTATTTGGTGGATATACTGCTGCAAATGTACTGAAGTGGATATGGTGGAGATTTAATGGTTACGGATATTTTTGGGGAATGCTTATAGGTCTTATAGCTTCTACTATAAAACTTTTATTTTTTTCTAGTTGGATTGACATCTATTTTTTCCCTATTATTTTTATTTGTTCAATCTTAGGATGCTTATTTGGATCTTTATTGACGCCACCAGACGATATGGAAAAGCTCAAAAGCTTTTATAAGAGCGTAAAGCCATGGGGTTTTTGGAAGCCGGTTTTTGATGAAATAAAAAAAACAGATAAAAACTTTACTAAGAACAAAAATTTTGGAAGGGATATGTTTAATGTATTTGTAGGAATTATATGGCAAATGTCACTTGTTGTTTGGCCAATGTATTTACTAATAAAGAAATGGGATGGTTTCATGATCTCAATAGCTGTTGTTATAATTACTACTTTTCTTTTAAAGAAATTTTGGTATGATAATTTAAAAAAAGAAGAGAATTATTAAATGAATAGAATTAAAATAAAAGGAACATTTTTAGACGAAATAAGTCACGACATTCCTCATCAAAATTGGAGCGAAAAGGAGTGGGATAAAGATTTTTCATACATGAAAAAGGCGGGAATAAATAAGGTTATTTTAATCCGTTCTGGATATAGAAATTGGGTGACTTATCCTTCAAAAGTTTTGAAGCTTGAAGAAAATGTTATCGACCCTAATCTTGATTTAGTTGAACTTTTTTTAAGGTTAAGTGAAAAATACAATTTTGATTTTTTCTTTGGTTTATATGACTCAGGTAAATATTGGAATGAAGGAAAATATGTTGAAGAAATAAAACTAAATAAAAAAGTAATTGAAGAGGTTTGGGAAAATTATGGAAGCAAATCATCATTTAAAGGATGGTACCTTTCACAAGAATGCAATAAAAATATTTCAGGAATAATTGATATATATGCTGATTTAGGGAATTATTGTAAAAAAATATCAAATAATTTACCAGTGTTAATTTCACCATACATTGATGGAGTTAAAAATATTTCTCAATATAATAGTAGTATTGAAAAGGGGCAATCAATTAGTATTGATGATCATTTTAAAGAATGGGAAAAAATTTTTAGCGGTATTAAAGGTTCTGTAGACATAGTTGCTTTTCAGGATGGTCATGTTAATTATGATCAGCTATTAGATTTTATAAAAGTGAATAAAGAATTGGCTGATAATAATAATATTGAATCATGGATAAATACTGAAACTTTTGATAGAGATATGCCAATTAAGTTTTTACCAATAAAATGGGATAAGCTAAAGTATAAGTTAGATATTGCATCAAAAGCTGGAATTAAAGAAGCGATAACTTTTGAGTTTTCTCATTTTATGAGTCCTCAATCGTCATATATTCAGGCTAATCATTTATATAATCGATATATGGATTACATAGAAAAAAGATAAAATGAAATATCAAAATATTTTTTTGGATGAATTAGTAAATGAAGTAATTCCATTTTGGGAAAATTTCAGTATAGATAAATCTAATGGAGGTTTTTTTACTTGCATTGATGATAACAATAAAGTTTTTGATACGGATAAATTTATATGGCTACAAGCTCGACAAGTTTGGATGTTTGCAACTCTATTTGAACAAGTTGATGATAAAAAAGAGTGGCTTGAATTAAGTCAAAATGGAGCTGAATTTCTTGAAAAATTTGGTCATGATGGATCTTACAATTGGTATTTTTCAGTAACCAAAAATGGGGAACCATTAATTAGTCCATATAATATATTTTCTTATACATTTTCATGTATGGCTTTTGGCAAATTATTTAAAATAACAAACAATGAATTTTACAAGAAAATTTCTTTAGAGACATTAAATAAAATTCAAGAGCGTTCAAGTAATCCAAAAGATAAATGGAATAAGTCAATTAGTGGAACAAGAGATTTAAAAAATTTTGCTCTACCTATGATTCTATGTAATCTGTATAGTGAATTAGGAGATCTTGTTGATCAACAAGAAAGAATTAAAATTGCAGAAGACTGTGTAGATCAAATTTTTAATCAATTTTACGATTTAGAAAAGAAAATAATTAGAGAGAATGTATATGAAGATGGTAGTTTTTCAGATTCATTTGATGGAAGGTTAATCAATCCTGGTCATGGTTTAGAGGCAATGTGGTTTATTATGGATTTGGGTCAAGAATTTAAAAGAGATGAATGGATAAAAAAAGCAATTGATATCGCTTTAAATATTATTGATCATGGATGGGATAGTGAGATGAAAGGTATTTTTTACTTTTTAGATTCTGAAGGTCATTCACCACAACAATTAGAATGGAATCAAAAATTATGGTGGGTTCACCTTGAAGCTTTAGTATGTTTTTTAAGAGCATATGAGCTTTCTGGTTCTAAAAAATGTTTTGAGTGGTTTCAAAAAATTTACAATTATACATGGGCTAATTTTAGAGATCCAAATGGTGGAGAGTGGTATGGATATTTACAAAGAAACGGAGAAAAGCTTTTGAATTTAAAAGGAGGTAAATGGAAAGGATGTTTTCATGTCCCTAGAGCTTTATTAATTCTTTCTCAAATTTCTAAAAGATTAAATATTTAACTTTTTATAAAATTTATTCTTCATTTATTTTTATTAATTTAATAGACTAACCAAAAATTAATGAATATGAACAAAATTAAATTTATTCTATTATCAATTTTGATTGTAGGATGCGCTGGAACAGAAACTAAAAATTCCGAACCAAATATGGAATATGGAGGTTGGTCAGGAGTTTCAAGTGATTCTAGTAAAGAATCAATGATGACTAGAGAATTGATGGACGCATACATTGCTAATCAATTTGATGATGCTGCTTACATGATGGCAGAAGATGGAGCATTTTATTTCAACTCTGCTCAAGTATCAAAAGAAGAATGGGTTGCTGCTGGAGCTTTACACCACTCTTTATTTGATGATATTTCCAACAGTAAAATTCAACCTGCTATTGTTACCACCGCGACATACGACAATGGAGCCGTATGGTCTCAAGCATGGTTCTGGTGGACAGCAATGGGTAAAACAACAGGTACAGAAATTCAAATTCCTGTTCATCATGCTTTTAAATTTGAAAACGAAAAAATTGTTGAAGTATATCACTTCTTTGATCCTACTTTATTGGATGCTGAAGTTGCTGCATCAACTGAATAATTAAAACTTAAACTATAAAATTAGAAAAATGAAAAATTTAATATTTATTATGACAATGGTTTTTGCATTTACATTAAATGCAAATATCAATTCAAACGATTTTGACAAGCTAAAAAAACTTGAAGGTAAGTGGATGGGTATGCTTGAAAGAACTGATGGAACCTCTGACATGCTAAACCTTGAATATAGCATAACTTCAAATGGAAGTGCTCTTTTAGAGGAAAGCAATACTGGAGGAATAGAAATGTTGAGCATATTCAATAACCATAATGATGAAGTGCTCATAACCCATTATTGTGGGCTTCAAAATAAGCCTATCTTAAATCTTGTAGGCTCCTCTGATGGGACATTTAAATTTAAGACAGATGCGAAAAGAAGTGGCTTGTCTAGAGATAAAGAAAATTTTGTAGATACATGGACAATTTCTGTAAGTGAAGATGGTCAGGAAATGCTCTATGAATATACTGTAATTGGACCTAATGGATCTACGCTTACTGCTACAGCTAAACTTAAAAGAATGGCTTAGTTTAATAATTAAAATCATGTAATAAAAAAACCCTCTTTTTTTTGGAGGGTTTTTATTTTATGTCAAAAAATTTCAAATGAAAAAAAATAAAAATCATATAAGAAAAATGTTTGATTCAATATCTGACGAATATGATTTTTTAAATAATGTTATTACCATAGGACAACATCTAAAATGGAAATCAGAAATAGTAGAAATTGCAAAATCAGTAAAGCCTAAATTGATTTTAGATTTAGCAACAGGTACTTCGGATATTGCAATTAATTTATCTCAAATTAAAAACTGTAAAATTATTGGTGTTGACATATCCTGTAGTATGCTATCAAAAGCTCAGAAAAAAATTGATAAAAAAAATTTAAGTGAAATCATCTCTTTAGAAACTGGAGACGCTCAAAACTTAAAATTTAATGATAATAAGTTTGACATTGTAACTATTGGTTATGGTATTAGAAATTTTGAACAACTCGAAGCTGGCTTAAAAGAATCTTACAGGGTTTTGAAAGATGATGGTTTATTAATTATTCTAGAAACTTCTGTTCCTTCTAATAAGTTTTTAAAATTTTTATATAATATTTATACACTGACATTTATCCCTGTAATTACAAGGTTATTCTCAAATAATCCAGCTGCATATAATTATTTAGAAAAATCAGCTAAAGAATTTCCATATGGCAAAAATTTAAAAAATATTTTACTAAAAGTTGGATTTAGTGAAGTAGAATTCAAGCCAAAAATGTTAGGTGCTTCTACAATATATACTTCCAAAAAGTAACTCGCTTAAAAGCAATAGTTTATAAATTTATATTAACTTTTAGAATTAAATTTTAATAAAAAATGAAGAAGTTCATCATGCTTTTAGTTTTCGCTCAGTTATCATTTTCTCAAAATATTTTGGATTTAAAAAGCAGAGCAGATGTGATTAAAGATTTACAAAAAGACAGATTAGATAATCTTTTACCAGATTTGATGAAAGAAACTGGAATTGATATGTGGGTTTTAATTACAAGAGAGTATAATGAAGACCCAATAATTAAAACTCTTTTACCACCTACTTGGCTTAATGCAAGAAGAAGAACTATTTTAGTTTTTTATCATAATAACAAAGGCGAAATAGAAAAAGCTGCTATAACTCGTTATAATTTTGGAGAAAATATTCCTACGATTTGGGATAAGGACAAACAACCTGATCAATTAAAAGCCCTTTACGATTATATCAAAAGTAAAAAGCCAAATAAAATAGGATTAAACTTCTCTGAACATTTCGCATTAGCTGATGGTATTTCAAAAACAGATTTTGATCTTTTCTACAATAATGCCCCAAAAACAATTAAGAACAAAGTTGTTTCAGCTGAGAAACTTGGAATCAGATGGATTGAAACTAGAACAGAAAAAGAAAAAGTTATTTATGATCAATTAGTTGAAATTACTCACAACATAATTAATGAAGCTTTTTCAACTAAGGTAATAACACCTGGAGTTACTACAACTGATGATGTAGTATGGTGGATGCGTGAGAAAGTACTATCCTTAAATCTTAAAACATGGTTTCATCCAACTATAGATGTGCAAAGAAATTCTCAAAGTGATTTGTACGCTTTTGATGGTAAATCTAAATTCGACATAATTCAGCCTGGAGATTTAGTTCATTGTGATTTTGGAATTAATTATTTAACACTTAATACTGACTGTCAACAAATTGCATATGTTTTAAAACCAAATGAAAATAAAGCACCTGAATATTTGTCAAATGCTTTAAAAGAGGCAAACAAATTACAAGATATTTTTACTGATAATTTTGGTTATAAAAAAACAGGAAATCAGATTCTAAAAGAATCCTTGGAACAAGCAAAATCTCAAGGATTAAAACCTCAAATATATACTCATCCATTGGGTACTTTTGGCCATTCTGCTGGTACAACTTTAGGTATGTGGGATTCTCAAGATGGTGTTCCATTCAAAGGAGATTTTAAAATGAATTTTGATACTGTTTATGCAATTGAGTTAAATAATAGAACTTACATTAATGAATGGAATAAAGAAGTCCGTATAATGTTAGAAGAAGCTGGAATGTTTGAAAAAGATGGTTTTAGATATGTTAACGGAAGACAAACAGAAATTATTTTAATTGGTAAAAATTTACATTGAAAAGAAGGAGTTTTTTAAAAAGCAGTTTTCTATTAAGTAGTTCAGTATTAATACCTGAAAACTTTTTATTCAATAATAAACCAAACCTAAAAGTTGGAATTATTGCAGATGTCCATCAAGATATAATTTTTGATGGAACCAAAAGAATTAAAAAATTTTTGAAAGAGGCTAATAAGTTAAATGTAGATTTTGTAATTCAGCTTGGAGATTTCGCACTTCCAAGAAAGGTCAACCAAAAATTTATTAATAGTTGGAATAATTATAAAGGATTAAAGTATCATGTAT
>JAYNRW010000036.1:0-9471 GCA_038114965.1 Flavobacteriaceae bacterium
TTCCTGTAACACACCTATCTACTTTATTTGTTAACCAATCTTTACATGCAACTGATTCCAGAGATAGAACGTCATCCAAATATGAATAAACTTTTTTAGAATCTAATTTAGGTTCAGAATATGAAAAATCTGAAATAGTATCTTTTAAAATTGTTTTTGGTGAATTACCAAAAAAATCTGATAATTCTAGGTCAATTGAAGTCTCATTTTTTAAATCTGATTTAACTAAAAACCTTCCGTTTTCAATTACCTTACCTACTTTATATATAGGCGCTCTTTCTCTTTCACAAATTTGTTTTAACTTATTGAAGTCTTTTTCAGCTATTACTAATCCCATTCTTTCTTGAGACTCATTTCCAATAATTTCTTTTGAGGAAAGTGTTTTGTCTCCAATTGGTAATTTGTCAACTTCTAATATTCCACCAACATCCTCTACAAGCTCAGAAATACAATTTAAATGTCCCCCAGCTCCATGATCGTGAATTGATTTAATAAAATTATTGTCAGATTCAACTATTGATCTAATAACATTTGCTACTCTTTTTTGCATTTCTGGATTTGATCTTTGAACAGCATTTAGTTCAATTCCAGAAGCATACTCACCTGTATCAGTTGAGGATACAGCAGCACCTCCCATACCTATTCTATAATTATCACCTCCTAAAACAATAATTAAATCACCATCATCAATTTTTTTCTTTTTAGAATGTTCTAATTTTCCATATCCAATTCCACCTGCCAACATTATTACTTTATCAAATCCTAAAAGTTTATTTCCTTCTTTATGTTCAAAGGTTAATAATGAACCAGATATTAACGGTTGGCCAAATTTATTTCCAAAATCTGATGCTCCATTAGATGCTTTGATTAAGATATCAATTGGCTTTTGATAAAGCCATTTTCTTTCTTCAAAACCAAACTTAGAATTATTAAATCTTGGATATGGAGTCATGTATACTGCAGTTCCTGCAAGAGGAATTGATCCTTGTCCACCGGCTAATCTATCCCTTATTTCTCCTCCAGATCCTGTCGCTGCACCACTAAAAGGTTCTACAGTAGTTGGAAAATTATGAGTTTCAGCTTTAATTGAGATTACTGATTCAAAGGTTGAGTCTTTATAAATTGATGGTTTTTCTGACAGAGTAGGCGAAAATTGTTGAACTTTTGGTCCCTGAATAAAAGCAACATTATCTTTATAAGCAGAAACTACACTGTTTTTATTAAGTTTAGTAGTTTGCTTAATCATTTGAAAAAGAGATTTCTCTTTTTTAATGTTGTTTATAATGAATGTTCCATTGAATATTTTGTGCCGACAATGCTCTGAGTTAACTTGTGAAAAACCAAATACTTCAGAATCGGTTAAATTTCTATTAATTTTTTTTGATAAATTTTCTAGATATACAATTTCATCATCACTTAGAGCAAGACCTTCCTTTTTATTGTATTCATTAATATTTGTTATCTCAATTGAATCTTCAGGCTCAATTTTAACTGTAAAAATATTTTGATCTAATTTTTGATATAGTTCATTGGTCATCTGATCAAAAGAATTTTTATTGTTAAAAAAAATAAATTCTTCAATTCTTTTAATTCCACTAATACCCATGTTTTGAGTAATCTCAACAGCATTTGTGCTCCATGGCGTTGTCATGTTAGACCTCGGACCAACATATTTAGATTCAATTATTTTACTGGAAATATAACCTGACCCTGAAAAAAGCCATTCTAGTTTTTTGTGGGTTTCGGGGGAAAGTGCTCCTTCGGATTCGACGGCATATACGTGTGAGTTGTCTTTTGTGAAAAAAGATATCATTTTCTAAAAACAAATTTATATTAATTTGTCAAGTAAATTTTGATAGAAAATTAAATATTAATAAAATTTATTAACACTTCTTTTTAAGCTTTGCCAAATAAAATCCATCATAACCCGAATCATGTGGGCTTATTTTTTTTTCTTCAATAATTTTAAAGTTTTTTCCAAATTCATTGTTCAAGAACAAAGCAATTTGTTTTTCATTTTCAGATGGAAAAATTGAGCATGTAACATATACCATTATACCATTATCACTTACAAGCTTACTGTAATTATTTAAAATTTTGATTTGATTATTCAATATTCGATTAAAATCCTTTTGATTTAACTTCCATTTTGAATCAGGATTTCGTCTTATAACTCCAAATCCTGAACACGGCGCATCAATTAAAACTCTATCAAATTTTTCTTTATTCTTTTTTATAAACTTATTGTCAATAATCTTTGTAGTAATATTGTGAATTCCATTTCTTCTAGCTCTTTTTTTTAGCTCTTTTAGTTTAAATTCATGAATATCTGTTGCAATTATATTTCCTTTGTTATTAAGTATACTTGCAATGTGGAGAGCTTTACCACCTGCACCAGCACATGCGTCTAAAATTTTATGATTTGTATTAACATCTAAAAATTCAGCTACAAGTTGTGATGATGCATCTTGTAACTCAAAAAAACCTAATTTAAATTCAATGGTTTTAAAAATATTTACTCTTTTTATGACTTTTAATGCATTTGGGCGATCTGGAATTTCTTCGCAATGAATATTTTGGTTATATAGTTTTTTAATAAGATTTTTTTTGGTTGTTTTTAATGTATTAACTCTTAGAACTAAATCAGCTTTATTATTCATTGAGCTTATCTCTTTTTCCCATTTTTTTTCACCTATTTCCTCAATTGCCAATTCGTCGATCCAATCTGGAATACTTTCTCTGTAAACTCTTTTCTTTTCAAGTAAATTTTTAGCCTTGTTTATTTCTTCTTTATTGAATACCCATAATTTTTCAAAATTTGTCTTACTGTCTATATTAAAGTAAATCCAGAGAGAAATAATTTTCCATATATTTTTTTTTGTATAACTGTAATTCGAATTAGAAAGCTTATCATAAAGTCTTAAGTATCTAATTATATCATAAGTTGCTTCAGCTACAAAACTTCTGTCTCTTGAGCCCCACTTTTTATTTTTCTTGAATATTAGCTCTATAGATTTGTGAGCATAATACTTATTGTTTAATGTATTATTTAAACAATCAAAAAGACCATGTAGTAGATTGTAATGGAGTTTCAATTAGAGATAATTTTCTTAAAAATAAACTAATTATTATTTCCTCTAATCTTATTTATCATTGTAATTCTAAAATCTTCTTCAATTCTTGGAAGTCTCAAAACTTTATCAACAGAAATTATCTTTGATAGTTCTTGCATCATACCCTCTCTTATATCAAGCTCATCTCTTTTAATATCATACATCTTTTTAATTAGAGCATTACACTCATCAGAATCAGCTGAGTCATTTTTATAAAGATCTCTTTTTATTTTTCTGTAAGACATCATCTTATTATAGATTTTTTCTTGAGTTTCGAAATAGATTGAGGTAAATTTTTCTTCACTATTGGGTTCTAAATTTAATTTTTCAAGAAGGAAAAGTTTTTGAGCTGCTCTATATTGTTCTTTTGACATTCTTTCTCTTTCTTGTGAGAAAGAAAACATAAAGAGAAAAATAAATAAAAAAGTGATAAAATTTTTCATAGTATCATTCTAAAATTAATAAATCATCTTGATAAGTCATCGTCGAAATTAAATAATCATAACTTTTGGAATTGTCAATCATATCATTGGCACTGATATCATCAGAGTACAATGAATTATATATATCATAATCACTAAATATCAATAGATTCTCATCAAATGAATCTGGCTGATCTGGTTTGATAAACATATTGTATGATAAAAAGAGAAAAATTAAAGATGCAGCTGCAGTGCTGATTACACGAATTCTAAAAACACTTTTATTTTTATTATTTATTTTAGATAAAGTTAATTTATTAAAATAGCCCTTAGGAACAATAAAGTTTTCCTTAATGCCAGAATTTAAATAGATTTTTTTATTGAAATCACTAAAATAATTTTCTGGTACTCTAAAATTTTCTTTTTTATTTAGTTTTTTCATTTAATATATTGACAATGATTTTATTAAAAGGTTTGATTTGATTTTAGTTCTTTTATAATTTTTTGCTTAGCAAGATGAAATGATGCTTTAAGAGCGCCAGTTGTCACTCCAAGAATTTCAGAAATTTCTCTAAATTTCAATTCTTGAAAATATTTCATTTGAAAAACAATTTTCTGTTGTTTAGGTAATCTTGATATTATGCCCTGTAATTTTAATTCAACCTCATCACCATCAAAATAAGGATCTTCTCTTAAGTTATTAACCATAGTATTCATCATGATTTCAGATGAATAAAAATATTTTTTTTCTTTTAGTTTTAAAAAGTTTATAGATTCATTATATGCAATTCTGTAAATCCAAGTACTAAGTTTACTTTCACCTTTAAAACCTTTGATTCCACGAAATACTTTAATGAAAACATTTTGAAGAATATCATCAGTATCATCATGATTTAAAACAATTCTTCTTATCTGAAAATATACTTTTTCTTTATACTTGTCGAGTAAAATTTCAAAAGCTTTATTTTGCTTAAAAGGATCTTTTAGGTCTTTAATTAATTTACTTTCAAAATCTTTCAAAGAAATACTTTTTGATTTTGACATAATAAAATTGGTTTAGTTTAATTAAATGACTGTAATTTAATAAGCTTGGAATAATATCCATTTTTATTAATTAGTTCATCATGATTTCCACTCTCCACAATTTTACCGCTATCTAAAACGATGATTTTATCAGAATTTTTGATAGTTGATAATCGGTGAGCTATAACAATTGAAGTTTTATTCTTCATCAATTTCTCTAAAGCGTCCTGAACTAACTTTTCAGACTCTGAGTCTAGTGATGATGTTGCTTCATCTAAAATAAGTATAGGTGAGTTTGATATAACGGCTCTTGAAATGGCAATTCTTTGCTTTTGTCCACCTGAAAGATTAGATCCATTATCACCAACATTATATTTATATTTTTCTTCATATTCATTAATAAATTCATAAGCATTTGCAATTTTTGAAGCCTCTATTAATTTATGTTGATCTTGATTTTGATTGCCTAAAAGAATATTCTCTTCAATTGATGCGTTAAAAAGAATAGATTCTTGAGTAACAATACTAATTAGGTTTCTTAATTTTTTTAGAGACAAGCTTTTTATGCTTTTACCATCTATCAAAATATCTCCATTGTTAAGTTCATAAAATCTAGGGAGTAAGTTAATTAGTGTAGATTTTCCACTTCCCGATGCACCAACAATCGCAACCATTTCACCTTTTTTAACTTTATAGTTTATTTTATTTAAAACATAATTCTCATAATATTTAAAATCAACGTCTTGAAATTCAATCTCTTTTTTGAATTCTTCCACATCAAAATTTTTATCATTTTCTTGATATTCACTGTGCATATCTATAATTTCAAATACTCTTTCTGCTGCTGCATTACCTTTTTTTAATGAATAAAAAGCTTTGCTTAAAGATTTCGCTGGTGTTAAAACACCATAAGCCAATCCCATATAAGTAATAAAAGCAGCAGGTTTTAATTCCATTTCAATCAGTACTAATTTTCCACCATACCACAAAAGAACTCCAATGACTAAAATACCCAGAAATTCACTTAAAGGAGCTGCAATATTTTGTCTGTTAATTAATTTATTTGAAAAATTTAAATACTTGGTATTAGTTTTATCAAATTTGTTTACAAAGAAATTCTCAGATAAAAAGGTCTTGATTATTTTTATACCATTAATTGTCTCTTCAGTGATTGACATTAGTTCTGCTTGTTCTTTTTGAACAACTAAAGATTTTCTCTTTAAGCTTTTACCTATGTAAGAAATAATAAATCCAGAAACTGGAATAAAAAACAAAACAAAAAATGTAAGCTTAGAACTAATAATAAACATTGCGATTAGAGTAAATAAAATAGTTAGTGGATCTCTTATTAAAATCTCTATAATTGATAAAAATGAATTTTGTAACTCCATAACATCAGATGACATTCTTGCAATTAAATCTCCTTTTTTGTTTTTTGAAAAATAATCGATCGGTAATACTATTATTTTGTTATATATACTTTCTTTCAAATCTTTTATAACTCTATTTCTAATTATAGTTGAAAAAAATAAAGCAAAATAACTTGCGACATTTTTTAAGAAGAACAACGCTATGACAATTCCAACCACAAAAAGAATAGCTTTTTGATTGTCATTTCCTGAGTAAGAACTAACCTGAAAATTAAGCCAATTTTCAATAAAATTTCCAAGACTCTCAGATTTTGCTAATATAGGTTTAACTGTAATTTTTTTTGAACCATTGAATAATACTTCAAGCATTGGCATTAATGATAAAAATGCTACAGCGCTAAAGAAAGCATACAAAATGCTAAAGAATACATTAAGAATAAATTCTTTATTATAACCTAAAACATGCCTTAAGACTCTTTTAAAATACATTTTAATATTTAGTAAATTTTTCTGTTAGTTTGTCTAATTTATTGTCTAATTCAATGTTTTTTAATTCAAATTCATTTTTGCTCCCTAATTTTGTATTTACACTAAAGTAATACTTTATTTTAGGTTCTGTTCCACTAGGCCTGACAGCAACTCTATATCCTTTATTCGATTCAAAAATTATCATATTAGTTTTTGGTAATTTAATTTCAGATTTTGATCCAGTTGTTACATTAATTTTAATTGAGGAAGCATAGTCTTCTACAAATTTTATGTCATCATCTAATAATTTTTTTGGTGGATTCACTTTAAATCCATTAATGATTTTATTTATTTCATCAGCTCCTTTTTTACCTTCTTTTTTAAGTGTGAATAGTCTTTCTTTATAAAAACCATATTTAATATAGCATTCTATTAGTCTATTATAAAAACTACTGTTTTGAGATTTTAATTCAGAACAAATTTCACATGCTAATAAAGAAGAAGTAATTGCATCTTTGTCACGAACAAAATCTCCAATTAGATATCCAAAACTTTCTTCACCACCACCAATAAATTTCATCTCTGGATAGTCATTAATCATTTTTCCAATCCATTTAAATCCTGTAAGAGATTTAAAAAATTTAATATTATTCAATTCAGATATTTTATCCATCATTGGAGTTGAAACTACAGTAGATGCAATAAATTTATCATTTAGTTTATTTTCTTTACTCAATAAATAATCTGTCATAACAACCATAGCTTGGTTACCGTTAATTAAAACATATTCATTGTTGTTATTTTTTACAGCTATACCAAACCTGTCGGCATCTGGATCTGTCCCAATAATTATATCGGAATCATATTTTTTACCTAAAATTATAGCTTGTTCTAACGCATTTATATCTTCAGGATTTGATGAGTTTACATTCGTAAAATTACCATCAGGAATCATTTGATCTTCAACTAATTTGAAATCTGAATATCCAGAGGATTTAAGTATCTCTGGAATTAGTTTAAATGATGTTCCGTGAAGTGCAGTAAAAACAACTTTTAATTTTGATCTGTCAGAATTTCCAATTCTAGCTGTTTTGATACTTAATTTTTTAAATTTTTCTTCAATATTTTCATCAAGAATTTTTATTAAATCATTTTTTGGAGAAAATTTAATACTTGAGTAATCAGTCTTATTAATTTTTTCAATTATTTCTTTGTCCATCGGAGGAACTATTTGACCTCCATCCTCCCAATAGACTTTGTAACCATTGTATTCAGGCGGGTTGTGGGATGCTGTTAGTACAATTCCACAAATACAATCTAATTGACGAACAGCATAAGATATTAGTGGAGTAGGTTTTAAAGAATCAAAAATAAATACTTTTATATTGTTTGCTGAAAAAATATTGGCAACTTCTAAGGATAGCTCTCTACTATTATTTCGACAATCATGGCCTATAACAACCGAACTTTTCTCTCTTTTTAAATTGATAATATCAGAGATAGCTTGTGTGTTTTTACCAAAAGTGTATTTATTAACTCTATTTGGACCTACGCCCATTATTCCTCTCATTCCACCTGTTCCAAACTCTAAGTCTTTATAGAAAGAATCATTAAAATTTTCAATGTTATTTAACTTAAGTTTTATTGTTTCTTCTTTTGTGTCCTTGTCAAATGGACTTTCTGACCAGACTTTAAAATTCTGGTTAATTTTTTCACTCATCTAAATTTATCTTTTCTTTAATTTTATAATTGTCAAGTTTTTTATTTCTAAGTATGATTTCCCCTAAAAAGCCAGCCAGAAAAAATTGAGATCCAATGATCATTGAAGCAAGTGCAATGTAAAATTCTGGTCTTTCTGTAATTAATCTTGAAGTTGTATTTATAAAAAGTTTATCAATTCCCAAGTAGATTGAGAATATTAATCCCGTAACTAAAATAAATGTTCCAAATAGTCCAAAGAAATGCATAGGTCTTTTTCCAAATCTTTCGATGAAAGACAGGGTTATTAAATCAAGAAATCCTTTTATAAATCTATCAGCTCCATATTTTGTTTTACCGTGTTTTCTTGGATGGTGAAGAACTATTTTTTCGCCGATTTTATTGAACCCTGAATTTTTAGCTAAAACTGGTATGTATCTGTGCATGCCACTAGTTAATTTAATTTCTTTTATCACATCTGACTTATATGCCTTAATTCCACAGTTAAAATCATTTAACTTAATACCTGAAGATAACCTAGCGGCCCAGTTGAATAGCTTGGATGGTAAATTTTTAAATATTACAGAATCATATCTTTTTTTCTTCCATCCAGAAACTATATGGTAATCTTCATTAATTAATACATTGTAAAGTTGTAAAATCTCATTTGGATCATCTTGTAAATCTGCATCCATAGTTACAACTACTTCACCTCTGGTTGATTTAAATCCAGCAGAAAGTGCCATAGATTTACCATAGTTTGTTAAAAATCTAATTGCTCTAGTATTATGAACTCTTTTTGTAACATCTTTAATAATATTCCAAGAATTGTCAGAACTGCCATCATCAATAAATATAATTTCATAATCCAATGATGAATTTGAAAGAGAAGAAACTATTTTTGAATGTAATTCGTCAATAGATTCATCTTCATTATAAAGCGGTATAACTATCGATAAATCCATCATTTAATTTTGGTAAAGTTAGTAAGATAATATCTATTAGTTTTAATTATTGCATAATTATAAAAAAAAGCTAAATTTGCATCCGTTATTATAGAAATGAAAAAAGGTATACATCCAGAAAATTACAGATTAGTTGCTTTTAAAGACATGTCAAATAATGATGTGTTTATAACTAAGTCTGCAGTTGAAACTAAAGATTCAATATCAGTAGACGGTATTGATTATCCTCTTGTTAAATTAGAGATATCAAGAACATCACACCCTTATTACACTGGAAAAACTAAACTTGTTGATACAGCTGGTAGAATTGATAAGTTTAAAAATAGATATGCCAATGTTTCATTAAAATCAAAGCAATCTCCAGTAGAAGAGGCTCCAGTTGCAGAGGAAGCTCCAGTAGAAGAGGCTCCAG
>JAYNRW010000036.1:9571-12623 GCA_038114965.1 Flavobacteriaceae bacterium
TCTCCAGTAGAAGAGGCTCCAGTTGCAGAGGAAGCTCCAGTAGAAGAGGCTCCAGCTACTGAAGAAAATTCTTCGAATGATAGTGACGAGGAAGAAAAATAATTTTTATAATTTCTTTACTACTCTTTTTAAATTTAGTTGATTTATGGCATTTGCTTCTAGTCCTGAAATATTTTTAGGTACTATCCTGACACTCATGTCATAATACAATGGAATAATTGGCGAATATCTTCTTATTATATTTTCAAGATCATTACTGATTTTTTCATACGAAATTGACTTTTTATTACCTATTAGTTCGTATAATTCATCAAAATTTCTATCGCTAAAAAATGTATAGTTTGGACCTTTCGGAGTATGATTTTTTGAATAGAATAGTGAAAAATAATTTTCAACATGGGGATAATCAGCTATCCAACTTGCTCTAAATGCATCAAATTTTCCAGTTGCTTTTCCTTGTCTTAGGATTGAAGGGGGTGTAATTTCTATTTGTACTTGGACTCCAATTTTTTCAAGCTCTGATTGAATAAATTCTAAAATATCTAAATACTGGGAATCTGAAACAATTGTAATATTTATTTCATCAATATCATTATTTGACTTATAAATGGAAATTAATTTTTTTGATAGATCAGGGTCATAATTGTATCTGGGTAAATAAAAACTATTATTCAATCCATTAGGTACAATACCACTTTCAGCAGGATAACCTATATTTTTTCTTAAATATTGCATCATTTTTTTTCGATCTATACCAGAATTAATAGCATATCTAAGTAATGTGTCTTTTTTTATGTTGTTTTGAATATTAAATCCAATATATTCAGTATTTAAGTATGGCGATTTTAAAAGATTAAAATTTGAAGAAAATCTAGGGTTTAAATCACCTTTATAATCAAAAATTTGATCAATTATCGAATTTTCAGGTGAACTAACCATGTCTAATCTTCCCGATAGAAGTTCCATGAATTCACTTTTTTTATCAGGAATAAATGAAATTGCTATACCATCTAAATAAGGTAATTTTTGACCAAGAGAGTCATGTTCAAAATAGTTTTTATTTTTTGATAAAACCAATTTTACATTTTCATCCCACTTCTTAAATTTAAATGGCCCAGTTCCAATTGGTTTTTTAGAAAATTTATCACCAAGTACAGTTACAATCTCGTGAGGAACTACAGAACAATATTTCATGCTTAGAATTCCAAGAAATGGATCAAATTCTTTTTTGAGCTCAATCTGAAATATAGAGTCGTTAATTGCTTTAAAATCCTTTACATTATTAAATACCCAGTACCCTGGAGAAGCTATTTTGTTATCTATTAATCTATTGAAACTATATTCAAAATCTTTCGCTTTTACTTTTCTAGTTAAATTTTTACCAAAAAGCTCAGAATTATGAAAATATACATCCTGACGAATTTTGAATGTATATGTTCTTTTATCCTCACTTATTGTCCATGAAGAAGCAATATCTCCTTTAATTTCCAAATTTTTATCTAATTGAACAAGACCATTAAAAATTTGGTTGACTGGCCAGATATTTCTAAGTGTTGATGAAAATGCAGGATCTAATGAACTAATATTTGAATATTCATTGTATTTAAAAATATTGTTTTCTATATCAGAATCTTTTTCGCAAGATGAAAGTAAGATTCCAAAAAGAATAATAATTAAAAAACCAATGTTTGTTTTGTTAGAGATAGATTTATATTTGCAGAAATTATTCAAAATTGAATGTAGCATTTAAGACATTAGGATGTAAACTAAATTACTCAGAAACTTCTTCAATTTCAAGAGATTTTGAAAATAAAGGATATAATAAAGTTTCATTTAAGGAAAATGCGGATATATATGTAATTAATACATGTTCTGTTACCCAAAATGCTGATAAAGAGTTTAAATATTTAGTCAACAGAGCAAAAAAAAACAATCCTAAATCTAAAATTATTGCCATTGGATGTTATGCTCAGTTAAAGCCTAAAGAAATTGGACAGATTGACGGAGTTGATCTTGTTCTTGGTGCTGACAAAAAGTTTGATGTATTAAATTACATTGAAAATAATGAGTCTCATTCGTGTGAAATAAATAATGTTAAATCATTTCAAACATCATATTCTCTTGGTGATAGAACAAGATCTTTTTTAAAGGTTCAAGATGGATGTGATTATAAATGTACATATTGTACTATCCCTTTAGCTCGTGGAAAATCAAGAAGTGGTAAGATTAATGAAATTATAGATAATGTAAAAACACTAGTAGATAAAGGGATAAAAGAAATAGTTTTAACTGGTGTAAATATTGGTGATTATGGAATAATGCATGGAGACTTAAAAAAAGAATCAAACTTTTTAGATCTCATAAAAAATATAGATAAAGTTTCTGGACTTGAGAGAGTCAGAATTTCATCTATCGAACCTAACTTATTAAGCGACGAAATTATTCACTTTGTCAGTGAGAGTAAAAAATTTATGCCTCATTTTCACGTTCCTCTCCAAAGTGGTTCAGATAAAATACTCAAATTGATGAAAAGAAGATATCTCAAAGATCTTTATGAAAGCAGAGTTGAGAAAATTAAATATTTAATTCCTGATTGTTCAATTGGAGTTGATGTTATTGTAGGCTTTCCCGAAGAAGATGAAAATGATTTTATGGAAACTTATAAATTTTTAGAAAAATTAAATGTATCATATTTACATGTTTTTTCTTATTCAGAAAGAGATAACACAGAGGCAATTAAATTAAAAAATAAGAACTCTAGCAATATTAAAGGAAGTAGAAGTAAAATCTTGAGAGATTTATCTGAAATCAAAAAAAATAATTTTTATAAAAATAATATAGGAGATGAGAGAAAGGTATTATTTGAATCTGAAAATAAAAACGGATTTATTCACGGCTATTCAGATAATTATATTAGAGTAAAAACACTTTGGGCATCAAATCTTGTTGATAATATAAATAACGTGGTATTGGATAAAATTGATAGTGATAATTTAGTAATAGCTAGAAATATCTAAATTCTAACTCCAACAGGAAGAAGATCCATATATTC
>JAYNRW010000037.1:0-12252 GCA_038114965.1 Flavobacteriaceae bacterium
ATATGTGATTGTATTAGAGCCTTCAATAAACTTTTCATCAGGCTTTACAGAAATATCAAGATGATAATAAACAAGATCCCACCAGGCTCTTTCTGGAGTAATTGAACCTCTCAATGTATCTTGTTTAGTAAAATTATAATCTTGAGAATAAGAGTTTAAATTAAATAATAAAAAAAAGAATATTAATAGAGTTATGTTTTTTGGTCTAATAATCATATTGTAAATTAAAAAATTGATTTTAAATTGCACAAAATTTTATGAAAAAAACCTCACTATATAACCAACACATCGAACTTAAAGCCAAAATGGTTGATTTTGGTGGTTTTAATATGCCCATTCAATATGAAGGAATATCCTATGAACATTTAAATGTAAGATCAAATGTTGGAATGTTTGACGTATCTCATATGGGTGAATTTTTTGTAGATGGTGATGACTCATTAGAGTTTTTGAATTATGTGTGCTCCAATAATATTAAGAAAATTGAAATCAATAAAGCTCAATATAATTGCTTAATAAATGAAAATGGTGGTATAATAGACGATTTAATAGTCTACAGATGTGATGAAAAAGAGTATATGTTGGTTGTTAATGCAGCAAATATTGAAAAAGATTGGAATTGGTTAAGTTTTCAAATAAAGAACTTCAACTGTAATTTACATAACGAATCTGAAAATATAGGTTTAATTTCTGTTCAAGGACCAAAATCATTAAAGTTAATTAATGATATTTTTAATAATGATTTTGGATCTATTAAAAAATTTAATTTTAAATCATTAAATCATGGGAATTCAAAAATAACTATTTCAAATACTGGCTACACAGGGTCTCCAGGCTATGAATTATATATTAATAATGATATTATAGTAGATATATGGAAATTACTTTATTCTAAAAAAGAAAAATACTCATTATGTGCTGTCGGTTTGGGAGCTCGTGATACTTTAAGAATTGAGGTTGGTTATCCATTATATGGAAATGAAATAAATGACTCAACTACACCACATGAAGCAAACTTGATGTGGGTTACTGATTTAAATAAAGATTTTATTGGTAAAAATAGAATAGTTGAATCGATTAATAATTCTACTAAAAAATTAGTTGGTTTTAAAATGATAGATCGAGGAATACCGAGAAAAGATTATAATATTTTTAGTTATGAAAATAAATTAATAGGAAAAGTTACATCTGGTACTTTTTCTCCTTTAAACAAAGTTGGATTAGGAATGGCAATGATTGATTTTAATGATTTTAAATCAAATGAATTTTACATTGAAATCAGGAATAAATTATCTAAAGCAATGATTACAAAATTATCAATATAAAAATGGGTAGAGCATTTGAATTCAGAAAAGCAAGAAAAATGAAAAGATGGTCAAGCATGGCCAAAACGTTTACTAGAATTGGAAAAGATATTGTTATCGCTGTAAAAGATGGTGGACCTAACCCAGAAACAAACTCCAAATTAAGGGCAGTTATTCAAAATGCTAAAACAGCCAATATGCCCAAAGACAACATTCAAAGAGCTATTAAAAATGCATCTGAAAAAAATACAGAAAATTACAAGGAAATAGTTTTAGAGGGATATGGACCACACGGAATTGCTGTTATAGTTGATTGTACTACTGATAACAACAATAGAACTGTTGCTAATGTTAGAAGTTATTTTAATAAAACTAACGGTAACTTAGGAACAAATGGTTCTGTCGAATACTTATTTGAAAAGTTATGTGTTTTTAGAGCAGAAATGATTGAGGATTATGAAGAACTTGAATTTGAGCTAATTGATTATGGATTAGAAGAACTTGTTGTTGATAAAGAGGAAAATGAAATTATCATTTATGCATCATTTGAATCTTTTGGAGAAATTCAAAGTATTCTGGAGAATAAAAAAATTGAAATAAAAAGCTCTGAAGTTGAAAAATTACCTAAAAATACAATTGTTTTAGATGAAAAGAAAAAGAGTGAGTTTGAAAATTTTCTAGAAATGTGTGAACAAGACGATGATGTTCAAAAAATTCACCATAATTGTAGCTAAGAGTTTTTAGGTACAATACCAACTACCCCACTGTAAAATTTTCTCAAATGCACAAAATCTTTATCTATATTTTCAGTAGGATAAAATGGTTTTGAAAAAATCACTTCCTTTTTTTTAGCGTCCATAGAAACTGAAACAATTGGAACATTAGCCTTTTTAGCTATATAATAAAAACCTGTTTTCCATTTATCAACTTTTTTCCTTGTACCTTCAGGTGAAAGAGCTAATCTGTAAATTTTTTTATCATTGAATTTGTCAGCAATTAAGTCAACAGTTTTTGATTTACTATTTCTATCCACAGGTGAGCCACCTAGATATTTAAGAAAATAATTTAGTGGAAAAAAAAAGAGTTCTTTTTTACCTATAAAATTAATTTCAAGATTAAGAATTCTTCTTACAGGGAGGGCTACAAAAAAATCTAACCAATGGGTATGTGGAGCTACTATGATAACACATTTATTTATTAGTCTTATCTCTCCAATTATTTTCCATCCAAAAAGAGTACAAAAAATAAATTTAGTCATTCAATATTTTTTTTGCTCTTTTTAAATCTTCGTTAGTATCTATGGATATATATTCATTAAAAACCTCAAATATTTTTATTTTAATTCCATTTTCAATAAATCTAATTGCTTCAATCATTTCAGCTTTTTCCAAAACAGACTTTTTTAATTTAGAAAAGCTAAACAATGCTTTCTTTCTAAATGCATAGACACCAATATGCTTATAATGTTTTAAATTAGATTTTGACCTATTGTAAGGAAGAGCCTTTCTTGAAAAATAAATAGCATTAGAATCATTATCACAGATAACTTTAACATTATTAGGATTATCCAAATCATCCATATTCGAAATTTCTCTTTTTAACGATATTACATCAATATTATTTTCTAAATCTTCTTTAAAAGTATTTATAATTAGTTTCAAATCATCCTTATTAATAAAAGGCTCATCCCCTTGAACATTAATAATTATTTCACAATCAAAATTATTAGCAAATTCAGCTATTCTATCAGTGCCAGTTTCATAAACTTTTGTGCTTTTTAGGTAATTAATTGAATGTTTTTTTAAAACATCAATAATTTCATCTGAGTCAGTAATAACACATACATCATCAAATAAATTAGAAGAAATCAGATTTTTAGATGTTAAAACGATTAATGGAAGATCGGAAATTGATCTTAAAAGTTTTTTTTCTAGTCTTGTTGATTCAAGTCTTGCAGGAACTAAGGCAACGGTTCTCACTCAATAAAATTAATGAATAAAAACAAGAAGTAAATTAGAGTTATCTAATAATTTTCATAATTTAAAAAAAATTGTAGTTTTGTTTGACTACAAAAAACAAATAAGCATGAAATCACTTTCAGAAAAAAATAGAAAAATTATTACAATTTTACTATATGTATTTTCCTTAGTTCTAGTTGTTTTAATAATCAATGGAATTACTGCTCCTATTGAGTTTAATAAAGTAAAAAATGAAAGATACCTAAAAGTCATAGATAGACTAAAGGACATTCGAAATGCTCAAATTGCTTACAAGAGTGTTAATGGTTTATATTCTGATAATTTTGATTCTCTAGTAAAGTTTATTGATTCAGCTCAATTTACTATTATAGAAAAAAGAGATTCAAGCTATATGCAATACGATAGAGTTTATAGAATTGATATGCTTAGAGAAGTTATTGTTGTTGACACCCTTGGATTTGTGTCTGTTAAAGACTCACTTTTCAAAAATAGTAATTCATATAAAAACATGGCATTTGTCCCTATTGATGGTACTGACAGTAAATTTCAACTAAAAGCTGATATTATTGACAAAAATGGATATAATGTTCCTGTTTTTGAAGTTCGAGTATCTAAAGACATCATCCTTTTTGATCAAAACAAAGACTTATTATCTCAAGAGAAGGAAACAGTTTCTGTTGATGGAGTGAATGGTCCTGATTTAGTTCTTGGGTCTTTAACAGATGTTAGTACAAACGGTAATTGGCCTACAACCTTTGATGTCGAAACAAAATAATGCTAATTCTACTCATCTTGACATATGTTTAGGTGATGATTATGTAAGCATAAAGACTTTAAATTCTGATAAATCCTCTTTCAGTGACTTCACGCTGGAAAAAAAACTAAAAACAGGATCTTTAAGCGATTTTCTAGATAATATCTTATCAGAAAAGAATATCTATGAACTAAATGTTGAAAATGTTAATATTCACTTTGATAATGATTTTTTTTGTTTAGTTCCAAATGAACTTTTTGAAGAATCTAAGAAAAAAGAATATTTAAAATATATAACAAAAATTAGTAATGATGATTTTATTTCTCATGATTCAATAAATGAAATCAATGTTAAAAATGTTTTTCTACCTTATGTTAATGTAAATAATTTATTAGTTGAAAAATTTAAGGAAATAAACTATTATCATTACAATTCATCATTACTAAAAAAGCTATTTAAACTAAATAATGAGTTGCAGCAAAAAAATTGTTTATTTTGTGTAGTATCTCACAAAAAATTTAAAATAGTTGTATTTAACAAGGGGAAATTAACTTTTTTTAACTCTTTTGAATATCAAAATTCATCTGACATTCTATATTTTCTTTTAGCAACTTGTCAAAATATAAAAATGAATATTGATAAGGTTAATCTGAATTATATACTAAACTTAAAAGTTGAGGATTTAATCGAGAATACCAAAAATTTTTACTCTAAATTCAATGTTGTACATGACTCAAGTATAGATAAACAAGACTACATTTACAGTTAATGAGAATTATTTCAGGATTAAATGGTGGTCAAACAATAAAAGTTCCTAAAAATTTTAAATTAAGA
Organism: Flavobacteriaceae bacterium; assembly: GCA_038114965.1. Lineage (GTDB taxonomy): Bacteria > Bacteroidota > Bacteroidia > Flavobacteriales > Flavobacteriaceae > Eutrophosalina. The sequence goes on from JAYNRW010000037.1 coordinate 4,872, forward strand.
CCAACAACAGATCAATCTAAAGAAGGTATTTTTAATATCATTTCAAACTACTATGACATTGATAAATTAAAAGTACTTGATTTATTCTCTGGAACAGGTAATGTAAGCTATGAGTTTGCTTCAAGAGGAGCAAAATATATTAGAGCAGTCGAGATAAACTTTAAACATTATAACTTCATTAGATCCGAAAATAGAAGAATGAATTTAAATATTGATGTTATTAAAAGTGATGTATTTAAATATTTAAATGTAAATAATGACCAATTTGATATAATTTTTGCAGATCCACCATATAATTTTGACATAAATAAATATGAAATAATTATTGACAAGATTTTTAAATCAAAAATTATAAATTATCATGGTTTATTAATTATTGAACATTCAAATAAAATAGAACTGAATAACTTTAATAATTATTATCTAACGAGAAAATATGGAGGATGTTTTTTTAGTTTTTTTAAAAACTCAAACAACTGATAACCAGTACTTTCTTTACAAATTTATAAATAAATAATTTTAATTTTTATCTTTTTTGTTTCCAGCTTTAAATAGGTAGTTTTTTTCATCTTTTGTAAGACTATCATATCCAGATTCTGAAATTTTATCAAGTATTTGATCAATTCTTTTTTGATCTATTTTGTTGTAATTTATATTATTCTTTTTTGACTTACTTTTTGATTTAAAAAAACTTATAAATGAAAATAGATCAAAACCTTGATAATTATATTTTAACATGCAATAACCAGTAATAGCACCGCCTATATGAGCAATATGACCACCAGAGTTACCGCTTGGTATTTGTATTACATCCAGAATTAATAAAAAAACTGCTATATAAACTAACTTGATATTTGCTATAAATAACCTGATATTCATATTTGGGCTATATGATGTCAAATAAAATAAAACTGCCATTACACCTGCAGATGAACCAATCATTTGTGAAGTTGCTTCTTTAAAAACAGGAAAAATATTGTAACTAATAACATAAAATAATCCTCCGAATATTATTCCATTAAAAAAGACACTGTAAATTAATTTATCACCGAATATATTTTGCAATAGGTTTCCAAAATAGTATAACATTAACATATTCCAAAAAAGATGATAAAAACCACCGTGAATGAATCCGTAGGTAAAAACCGACCATGGTTTTAATATCAATTTCATTAAATCAGCCTCAATTGTAAAAAAACCTATGAAACTAAAATTTTCAAGAGCAAATAAATAAGTAAAAGTTTCAAAAAAGAAAGGAACTATAAACAAAACAATATTAATTATTATTAGTTTCTGAACAGAGTTAGAGGTCCTGTAAAAGTTTTTAATTTTATCTTTTAATTCCATCTTCTATTATTAAATTGATTTTTTTTCCAATACCACATCATTATAAAACCTGTAAGCGCTCCGCCTAAATGTGCAAAATGAGCAATTGGGCCAATTGAAGCAGATGTAAAACCAAAGAAGATATCTCCAACTATTAATAAAGGCACTAGAAACTTAGCTTTAATTGGAATTGGAGGAAATAACAACATTAACTTTGAATTTGGAAATAAAAAAGCAAAAGCCACAACAACTCCATATATCGCGCCTGAAGCACCTACCATAACTGCGTTATAATCAAAATACATTGAGGCAAGTCTGTTTTCTGATATATAATCTAAAATATTTTGATCATATCTTCCAGACAAAAGTATATTATTAACATCTTGTGATGTTAAACCAAAACTTAATAACTCACTTGTAACTGATTGTATATTTAGATAGTATGCTGTTAACTGAACTAATGCAGCACCAACTCCACATGAAAAATAAAAGAAAATAAATTTATTATTCCCCCAAACATTAACCAGAGTAGACCCAAACATCCATAAAGCCAACATATTAAATGCAATATGTGCTAAATTTCCATGCATAAACATATGAGTAAAAATTTGAGAAATTATAAATTTTTCATTTTCAAAGTAATGAAGAGATAAAATGTCGTTGCTTATTTCCGAGGAAAACTGAGTACCTACAAAAAAAATAATGTTAATGATCAGTAAATGCTTTATTATTCTTGGTGTGGACATCATTGAAATAATTTTTTTAAATTATTTAAATCAAATGTATGGTATGTTTTCTTTGAATCAGGACAAAAAGATGGTTCTCTACACGCAAATAACTCATTAATAAACTCTTCTTGCTCAAAATCATTTAAACTTATTTTTTTATTAATTGATTTTGATTTAGCCATTAATTTTGATAAATAATCATTTAAACTTGTTGATGACTCTTTATAATCAAGAATATTGTTCTCAATTAATTCCTCAAATAATAAATTAATTGAATCATGATTAAAACTAGGGTGTATACCATCTAATTCAATATTATTTTCATCAAAATTTGAAAAACTAAAACCTAAATGAATCAATTGATCTCTAACCTCGTTGAGAATTCTTATTTCAGATTTATCATAATCTAAACTTATAGGAAACATTAACTTTTGTGAAAAATTATTATCACTTGAAATTTCTTTCAAAAATCTCTCATACAAAATGCGGTATTTAGCTCTAGAGACATCAATGATAATCAAATCATTACTAGTTTTTGTAACAATAAATCTATCTGATAAGCTAAAGAATTTTACACTATCTGAAATGTCTTTATGATTTTGAAAAATATTAATATTAGAATTAAACTCATGGTTTTTGTTATGATCAAAAATATCATTTTTGAGATTTGAAATTGTATTTTTTTCAAATGGATTGAAAGATTCGTTGAAAGTTAATGATGGTGGCTTAACATCTTTAGTTGAGCTTAAATTAGACAAATTAACGTCATTTGAAAAATCAATATTTGGAATAACATTAAATTTTCCTAGACTATGTCTTACAGAGGATCTTATTATTGCATATATTGATTTTTCATCCTCAAACTTAACTTCAGTTTTTGTAGGATGAACATTAACATCTATAGTTTCCTCAGGAACATCAATAAAAATAAAGTATGAGGGTTGATTTTCCTCTGCAGTTAATCCATCATATGATTTACTAATTGCATGATTTAAATAGCTACTTTTCACAAATCTATTATTAACAAATAGATATTGATATTTTCTTGATTTATTTAAATATTCAGGCTTATAAATAAAACCATTTATTTTTGCAATTGGAGTTTCTTCAGAAATACTAACAATTTTAGAATCAACTGATTTACCAAACACCCTAATTAATCTCTCTTTTAAGTTCGAGGGATTTAATAAATACAAATCCTTTCCGTTATGTTTGAGTGAAAAGTGAATATTCGAATGACCTATAGCAAGACGAATAAATTCCTCTACAATATGCCTAAGCTCGACATTATCAGACTTTAGAAACTTTCTTCTTGCAGGAACATTATAAAAAAGATTTTGTACTGAAATCAAAGTTCCATTTAAGCCTGACTCCTCAGTTTCTTCAACATTCTGACCGTTTTCAATACTCAATACATTTCTAATACCCTTTTTATTGTCCGAACTTGATATTATCATCTTAGAAACTGATCCAATGCTAGACAAAGCTTCACCTCTAAAGCCTTTTGTACTAAGTCTTAAAAGATCATCAGAGTTAAGAATTTTTGAAGTAGTATGCTTCTTGTAACACATTCTGATATCTCTTTTACTCATTCCTATACCATTATCACTTACTTTAATTAAGGTTTTACCAGAGTCGATTATTGAAACATCAATTTGATTAGCATCTGAGTCTATCGAATTTTCAATCAATTCTTTCACAACTGATGAAGGTCTTTGAACAACCTCACCAGCAGCAATCTTATTAATTACATCATATTCTAGTTCTCTAATCATTTTAAGGTAAAAAAATTGACAAGTCAAAATCAATTACATATAAAAAAACAAATGTTAAAAGCAGAACTATAAATAAAATAGTTTTAGAAAAAGAAGAATTTCCTCTGTTTCTAGAATTAAGCCTAGCTTCAGTCCAAGAATTAGATTTATCATAAACACTTCTACTTTCTCTGTTTTTTGAATATGCAGAATCAAATTCATAAATATTTGATTGTTGTTCAGATTTAGAGTATCTAGGTGAATATCTAAATTTTTTATTTTTTCTGAGTTTAAAGAGATTTAATTTCAACGGTCTGATATTTGATTATAAATTTACTAAAAATGATATCATTATTGAGTTAAATCTTCTTAAAGTAATGACTATCTTAGCGCCGAATAAATGGAAAAAGAAATTAAGGATTTAGAAAACTTACTTGTAGAATGCAAGAAAATTTCTATTGTTACTCATTTCAATCCAGATGGTGATGCAATTGGAAGTTCTTTGGCGCTACACCATTATTTAAAAAGTTTAAATCTAGTCAGCAATGTTATTACACCAAATAGACATCCATCATTTTTAGATTGGGTACCTGGAATTAATGATATTATAATATATGATGAAGACATTGAAAAATCTAATCAGAAACTAACTGACTCTGACCTTATTTTTACAATGGATTTTAATAGTCTGGACAGATGTGGTGATTTATCAAGTGTTATAAATAAAGAAAATCAAAAAATAGTTATGATTGATCACCATCAATTACCAGAAAACTATGCTGATATTAACTTTTCATATCCAAAAATAAGTTCAACATGCGAGATTGTCTATTTCATTATTGAAGCTTCAAATAATTTAAAATTAATTGATAAGAATATTGCAACATGTATTTATCTAGGTATGATGACAGATACAGGGTCTTTTCAATATAGTGGCGTAAACAGTAAAACACACAAAATAATAGCTGAACTTATCAACAAAGGAATAATTCAATCGGAAATATATAACAAAGTTTATAATGAAAACAGTACTAGTAAATTGATGATTTTAGGAAAAGCATTAAATAGTTTAAATGTTTTAAAGGAATACGAAACAACTTATATGGTTCTTAAAAGAGATGAATTAAAAGAACATAACTATGAAAAAGGTGATACTGAAGGTGTAGTTAATTATGGTTTATCTTTAAAAAATATTGAATTTACAGCCATGTTTATCGAAGATTTAGAAGATGAAAATCTAATAAAAATATCTTTTAGGTCAAAAAATAATTTTCCATGTAATAAGTTTGCTAAAGACAACTTTAATGGAGGAGGACACATAAATGCTGCTGGCGGAAAGTTTGAAGGAAAAATTGATAATGCCATAGCATTATTTATAAAAAAAATAAAGGAATTTAAATTTCATTAAAATGATAAATAAAAAAAATATAATCTTATTATTATTAACAATTAATTTTTCATGTAATATGTCACAAAAATCAGATAATTCAACAATCAATGCGTTGATTGAAACTAATAAAGGAGAAATAATTACAGAGTTATTTTTTAAACAAACACCTGTAACAGTCGCTAATTTCATCTCTCTTTCTGAGGGTAACAATAAAGAGGTTAGTGAACAATATAAAGGAAAAAATTATTATGACGGATTAACTTTTCACAGAGTAATTGAAGACTTTATGATTCAAGGTGGAGATCCAACTGGAACAGGATCTGGATCACCTGGGTACTCATTTAAAGATGAAATTGTTGAAAGTTTAAAACATGATTCAGCAGGAATATTATCTATGGCCAATGCAGGTCCAGGAACAAATGGAAGTCAATTTTTTATCACTCACAAAGAAACTCCCTGGTTAGATGGTCTTCACACTGTATTTGGAAAGGTAACTTCAGGTCAAGAAATTGTAGATTCAATAGAACAAGGAGATTCGATTTTAAGCATTACAATTGAAAGAGATGGAAAAGAAGCTAAAAAATTTAATGCTTCGAAGATATTTACGAATCACTTCAAAGAAGAAGAAAAGCTAAAAAAAGAAAAAGAAAAAATGTTTCAAAAGTTAAAGAACGATGTATCTAAAGATCATACCAGCTTAAAGACAAAATCACTAGAAACTGAAACTGGATTAAAATATTTTATAAACTCAACTAATAATGGTGATTTGGTCGATGAAAATAAAACTATACTTACACATTACGCTGTATATTTTGAAGATGGTACACTTTTAGACACCTCAATACTTGAAGTTGCACAAAGATTTAATCAAGTAAATGCTCAAAGAAAAAGTGCTGGTGGATATACGCCAATTGAAGCTAGAGTTGGCCCAAAAGACATGATGATTTCAGGATTTAAAGAAGGATTAAAATTGTTAAAGATTGGAGATAAAGCAACATTATTTTTACCTTATTACCTAGCATATGGTGAAACAGAACAAAGAGGAATACCTGCAAAATCTAATTTGATTTTTGAAGTAGAAATAGTTGAACAAAAATAAAGTAGTATGAATTTGAAAATTAAGAGGGGATTTAAATTTCTTTTAATTTTTATTTTTTTTGTTATTCTATTATTTAATAAACCACAAAATGAGTGGTTTTACAACTCATATCTTTTAATTTATCCTACGTGGATAGATTTAATATCTAATATTACTAATTTTTTAAAATTAAATGTTGGTGATTTATTATACCTAATATCGTTACCTATTATTTTTAAATACTTATGCAACTCAAAGACAAGACGTAATTTTTTATATAGAGCTGGATTCACTAGTATTTTTATTTATTCGTTTTTTTATTTCAGTTGGGGTATCCATTATAATAAAAAATCAATTAATCAAGAATATGCATTTAGTAATTATCAAATAGATGAATTAGTTGAAACAACTGAGTACTACATCAGTAAAGTAAATAATATTCATAAAAAACTAACTATAAATCCTAATGAAAAGGTTAGTCTAACCTCTTCTTTTGAAGAAATAGTATCTGAATGCAAAAACTCAATTAAAGAACTAAAAACTAATAATATATCTACTGAAAATCTTAAAGTAAATAAATCTTACTTTTCTTTATTAATATCATACTTAGGATTCACCGGATACATAAACCCATTCACATTAGAAGCAAATATAAATTCTAGGATACCTAAAATTTCATATCCATCAACAATTTCTCATGAAATTGCCCATCAAATAGGATATGCTAGCGAAAACGAGGCTAATTATATTGGAATTATATCAAGCCAAATATCAAAGAACATCGAAATTAATTACTCAGGAAGCCTACTTGCATTACAGTACTTAATGAGGGAAATATATTTAAATGACAAGATCTTGTATAATGACATAATAAAAAAAATAAATAAAGGGGTTTTAAAAAATATTGATGAAAAAGCAGAATTTAGTAATAAATATAAAAGTATGTTTGAGCCATTTGTTAAAAAAGCATATGATTTATATCTAAAAAAAAAACAACCAATCCTTTGGAATCAAATCATATGGATTGGTTGTTAATTTACTTATTTATAACTATCAGTCTAAAATTAGACTTTCAAGCTCACCCTCAAGCTGATTTTTAAGTTTG
>JAYNRW010000038.1:0-7840 GCA_038114965.1 Flavobacteriaceae bacterium
GAGAGGGAATCTGTGGATCATGCTCTATGTTTATTAATGGTGAACCTCATGGACCGGACAGGTATGTTACAACATGTCAACTTCATATGAGAAAATTTAAGGATGGAGACACAATATATATTGAGCCGTTTAGAGCAAAATCTTTTCCAGTAATTAAGGATTTGGTTGTAGACAGATCTTCATTTGATAGAATTCAGCAAGCTGGAGGTTATATTTCAGTAAATACATCAGGAAATCCACAGGATGCTAATGCGATTCCAGTTGAAAAAGAAAGTGCTGATAAAGCTTTTGATGCTGCAACATGTATTGGATGCGGCGCATGTGTTGCTACATGTAAAAATTCTTCTGCAATGTTATTTGTTTCAGCAAAAGTTTCTCAATTTTCATATCTACCTCAGGGAAAAGTAGAAGCTACTGATAGGGTTTTGAACATGGTTAAACAGATGGATGAAGAAGGTTTTGGAAATTGTACTAATACAGGGGCTTGCCATGTTGAATGTCCAAAGGGAATTTCACTTGACTATATTTCGAGGATGAACAACGAATATTTAAAAGCAAATCTAAAAAAATAAGAGTTATATTCTTTCTCTTATTACCCAGTTTGCTCTGACTTTTATAGTATCATTATAATGAATAACTTCCTCAGGTTTATTTTTATTTAAGTAATCACCAGTATCCCATTTACCATTATTATTTTTATCGTGAATTAATCTTAAATTATAATCACCTGGCTTAATATTCTCAAAAACACAAGCTTCAAGGCTATTTAAAAGAGTTTTTGACATTACTATTTCTTCATTCATATTAATTAAATCAACTATAATTGGTTTAAATGATATTCTTGATAAATTGACATAGATATTACCATAGTCTGACCTTTTTTTCGTTGTGAATGAATAGTTAAGTGTATCGGTTGAGTTTCCAAAAAAGTCAGTAATTCCATTAGGTAAAACTTCAATCGAATACTTGTCGTTAGGTAGAATTTCAAAATCAAAAACAATATCTATTTCATCTTTAATTTTACTTTTGAATGATTGAACAACAGAGTCTTTATTTATAATTTTAATTTTTGTTGAATCAATTTTTAAAATTGGAACTGTACTATTTAATATGAATTTATTACCTAGTTCAAAGGAACTGTTTTCTTCCGAAAGAATTAATGTGTCTTTTTCATAATCTCTTTTTGGAAGTTTAAATAAATTAATCGAATCTTTATTTAATACATTAAAGCTCAAAGTATCATATTCAAAATCTCTAAACCAATAATGAATAGTATCTTTTTCTCTATCCTTAGTTATAGTACTATGAATATTACTAACATTTGATGTTATTTTTATAGAATCAATGTTACCTCTAAAACCAAAACTTACTCTATTTGAAAATTCTTGAAATGGTTTAAATATTTTAAATGAGGGATTTTCTTTAAAAAGATTTAAATCAAATAATTTATCCGTTGGCAATGTAATGATTGAATCGTGATATGCAATTTTATCGTTTAGTGGATCAAAAATAAAATTATTATTTATGTCCTTTACAGCAATTAAATAATAGCTACCATTTTTAATATTTGTAAAATTAAAAAAGGTGCTATCTAATGTGCTTGCTACATATAAAGGTTTTTCTTTGAAAATAATTGAATCATTAAAACTTTCGGTTAAGGGGTAAAGCATTGCAGTAACATAATCGTCTTTTTTTCTATTGTAAACCGTATTTATATTTCCCTTAAGTTCTAAGGAATCAATGTATGAACCTGTTGAAAAAACATATTTAAAGTAGGGTAATAAATTCCCCTCGTTATTATCTTTTATACTTTCTCCAAAATTGAAAACAAAAGTTGTATTTTCTTCTAATTCATCATTAATTTCAATATCAATAAATTTTGAAGCTCCCCCCTGTGGAAATATTGAATATTTAAATTTTTCAATTGGAGGTGATACAACTAGTTGGCTGCTTAGTTTATCAAGTTTAATATACTCATCAAAATAGATTCTAATTTTTTTATCATCAAAAAAAGTTGAGTTATTTTCTGGTTGTGCTCTAGTAAATTTAGGTGGAATTTCATCTTTTTCACCCCCAACCGGAACACCTCTTTTAGCACAAGAAGAAAAGAAAATAATAATAATCAGAAAAAAATATTTTGATTTCATTAAGGATGCAAAGTAAAATTTTATTTTTAAATCAGGTAAGTGTTTAGATACGAAAGTACTATTTTTGTCATATGTCTGAAGAAAATTTCAAAAAAATAATATCTCACGCCAAAGAATATGGCTTTATTTTTCAATCAAGTGAAATTTATGATGGATTGAGTGCTGTATATGATTATGGTCAAAATGGAGTATTGCTTAAAAATAACATTAAGGAGTATTGGTGGAAATCAATGGTTCAACTTCATGACAATATTGTTGGAATTGATTCTGCTATTTTTTCTCATCCTACAACCTGGAAGGCTAGTGGACATGTGGATGCATTTAATGATCCATTAATTGATAATAAAGATTCAAAAAAAAGATATAGAGCTGATAATTTAATTGAAGATCACATTCAAAAAATTGAATCTAAAATTTTAAAAGAACAAAAAAAACAACAGAAAAGATTTGGAGATAGTTTTGATGAAAAAACATTTCTTTCAACAAACCCTAAAGTTTTAAAATATAAGGCACAAATTGATGAAATACATGCAAGGTTTTCTAAAGCTTTGAATGATGATGATTTAAATGAGTTAAAAAAAATTATTGAGGATTGTGAAATAGTTTGTCCAATTTCTGGCACTAAAAATTGGACTGACGTTAAGCAATTCAATTTAATGTTCAAAACCCAACTTGGAGCTACTGAAGGTAACTCAACAGATTTATTCTTAAGGCCTGAGACTGCTCAAGGTATTTTTCTTAATTATTTAAACGTTCAAAAGACTGGAAGAATGAAAATTCCTTTTGGAATTGCGCAAATTGGTAAAGCATTTAGAAATGAAATTGTGGCTAGACAATTCATATTCAGAATGAGAGAATTTGAACAAATGGAAATGCAGTTTTTCATTAAACCAGGTACTCAAAAAGAGTGGTATGAACATTGGAAAAAAACAAGATTAAACTGGCATTTATCTTTAGGAATTGATAAAAATTCATATAGATTTCATGATCATGAAAAATTAGCTCATTACGCTGATGCAGCATGTGACATTGAGTTTAATTTTCCTTTTGGCTTTAAAGAACTTGAAGGAATTCATTCAAGAACTGATTTCGACTTATCTAACCATGAAAAATATTCAACAAAACAAATTAAATATTTTGATCCTGTTGATAATGCTAAATTTACACCATATGTCTTAGAAACATCTATTGGCCTTGACAGAATGTTTTTAGCTGTTTTTTCTTCATCTTTAATTACGGAAAATTTGGATGATAATACACAGAGGGTTCTACTAAAAATTCCTAATATATTAGCTCCTTACAAAATCGCTTTTTTGCCATTAATAAAAAAAGATGGATTACCAGAAATAGCAAAAGAAATACAAGAAAAATTAAAACTTAAGTTCAATACAATTTATGATGAAAAAGATGCAGTTGGTAGAAGATACCGAAGACAAGATGCTATCGGAACACCATATTGTGTAACAGTTGATCATCAAACCTTAGAAGACAATTCTGTTACTATAAGACATAGAGATACCATGAAGCAAGAAAGAATTAGTATTGATAAATTAGAAAAATTTTTAAGTTCATCTCTTGATATAAATAATTGGCTATTAAATAGTGCTTAATATAGTTTCATATAACATAAATGGCATAAGAGCTGCATTAAGAAAAGATTTTCTAGGCTGGTTAAAAGTTTTTAATCCTGATATAGTTTGTTTACAAGAAATAAAAGCTAATACAGATCAATTTGATAGCTCTGTATTTGATGAATTAGGTTATTATAATTACTGGTTTTCAGCACAAAAAAAAGGATATAGTGGTGTTGGTATTTTATCTAAAATTAAACCTAGTAATATTGAATATGGTACAGGCATTGATTATATGGATTTTGAGGGAAGAAATTTGAGATTAGATTTTGACAAATTTTCTTTAATGAGTTTGTATTTACCCTCAGGAACTAACATTGATAGATTAGGTTTTAAATTTAAATACATGGATGATTTTTTTGAATATATAAAAAAATTAAAAAAATCAATTCCAAATCTTATTATTGCTGGGGATTATAATATTTGCCATAAAGCAATTGACATTCATGATCCCATTAGAAACGCTAAAGTATCTGGTTTTTTACCAGAAGAGAGAGAATGGTTAGATAGATTTATTAGTGACGGATTTATTGATACTTACAGATATTTGAATTCATCTCCACATAAATATTCCTGGTGGAGCTATAGAGCTAACTCAAGAGCAAATAATAAGGGTTGGAGAATTGATTATTTATTGGCTTCTGATAGTATTAAAGATAGTATAAAAGAATCCTATATATCATCTAATGTTTTTCATTCTGATCATTGTCCGATAGGAGTTAAAATTAAAATATGATGGAGTACAATATCTTACCAAACTCAAATAATAAAGTCGTTAAAATTTGTTTAGGTACCATGACGTGGGGTAGACAAAATAATCAACAAGAAGCCTTTGATCAAATGGACTATTCAATTGATAAAGGAGTTAATTTTTTTGATACTGCAGAATTATATCCTGTACCAGCAACCCCAGATAAGTATGCTATAACTGAAGAAATAATTGGAAATTGGTTTCAACAATCAAAAAAAAGAGATAAAATTATACTTGCAACTAAAATAGCAGGACCAGGTGATTATACTGCACATATTAGAAAAACTGGATTTAAAGGAAATTCTATAGAAAATGCATTAGATGGAAGTTTGAAAAGATTAAAGACTGATTATGTTGATTTATACCAATTACATTGGCCTGAAAGAATTACAAACACTTTTGGTAATCGAAACTACCAATATTTTAATGATTCATGGGAAGATAATTTTGAATTCATTTTAGAAAAACTTAAAGAATTAATTAAAATTGGAAAAATTAGACACATAGGACTTTCTAATGAGAACCCTTGGGGTATTATGAAGTTTCTTGAGTATTCTAAACAAGAGCTGCCTAAAATGATCACTGTTCAAAATCCATATTCTTTATTAAATAGATTATTTGAAGTTGGAAGCTCCGAAATTTGTAAAAGAGAAAATATTGGATTACTTGCTTATTCACCTTTAGGATTTGGCATTTTAACTGGAAAATATTTTAATGGTAAAATGCCAAAAAATAGCAGACTTGATTTATTTCCAACACTAAAAAGATATAGTAATGAAAATTCTATAAAAGCAGCTAAATTATATGATGAAGTTGCAAAGAAGCATAATTTATCGCTAACTCACCTATCACTATCATTTGTTAATGACCGTCCGTTTGTTACTAGTAATATAATTGGTGCTACTAACTTAGAGCAATTAAAAGAAAATATTGAAAGTGTTAATATTAAATTGTCAGATGAAATTATTTCTGAAATAAATTCAATAAATAATAAAATCCCTAACCCCTCTCCTTAAAAATTTGCTTTACTAATTGATTAAGGTTTTTAAGTTTTAAAATCTTAATTGTTTTTGGACTGTATCCAATTTTAGAATTATGTGATACAATAATCTTGTCATATCCAAGTCGTTCAGCCTCCGAGATCCTTTTGTCTATATTGCTAACTCCTCTAAGTTCACCTGAAAGATCAATTTCTGCACATAAACAGGTATCACTATCAATACTAATATTAATATTTGAAGATAAAATTGCTGAAACTACAGCTAAATCAATGGCAGTATCTTCTATTTTAATGCCCCCGGTTATATTAACAAATACATCTTTAACGCCAATCTTAAACCCTGCTTTTTTTTCTAAAATTGCTAAAAGCATATTCAATCTTTTCGAATTAAAACCATTCGAAATTCTTTGAGGTGTACCATATACTGCACTGCTTACTAATGCTTGAACTTCAATCATAATTGATCTATCTCCGTCTAAGGTTACGGCAATAGATGAACCAGATTCAGCACTATGTTTTTTTGATACAAAAAATTCGCTTGGATTTGATACAATTTGTAATCCCTTTTCGTTCATTTGGTAAATACCGATTTCATTGGTAGATCCAAATCTATTTTTTTTTGATCTTAGAATTCTGAATTGATGTTGTTTATCACCCTCAAAATGTAAAACAACATCTACCATGTGTTCAAGTATTTTTGGACCAGCTATATTGCCATCTTTAGTTATATGCCCAACAATTAATATAGGAATTCCAATATTTTTAGCAAGTTTTATTAATATGCTTGCACATTCTTTGATTTGAGTTGTACTACCCTGACTATTATCAAATAAATCTGTTTGTATTGTTTGTATAGAATCAATTATTATAATATCAGGTCTTACATTTTCTACATTTTTTAAAATTAACTCTAAATTAGTTTCTGTTAATACAAAACAATTTTTTGGATTTTGTGATATTCTTTTAGCTCTTAATTGTAACTGTTCAGCACTTTCTTCACCTGAAACATAAAGAATTTTCTCTTTAGAATTTATTGAGTTCTGTAATAGAATTGTTGATTTTCCAATCCCCGGTTCCCCTGAAATCAAAACGACAGAACCTTTAACTAATCCTCCACCTAAAACTCTATTAAATTCATTGTCATTAAATATTATTCTTTCTTTTTCCAATGATTCAATCTCATTAATTTCTTTTACTTTATTTTCTTTAGATATTAATTTATTTGATTGTTGTTTTCTTACAACTTCTTCTTTAATACTATTCCATTCCCCGCACTGCGAGCATTGACCCATCCACTTTGGAAAACTTGCTCCACAATTAACACAACAATATGTCGTTTTTATTTTAGAAGACATTAAGTAATTGAATTTTTTTTACATGGAAATATTATTGTAGGTTTAAACTTATCAGCATCCTCAAAATTAATTAGTGCATATGATATAATTATTATTTTATCACCCTTTTGTACTTTTCTTGCAGCTGGACCATTTAATGTAATTTCTCCACTATCTTTTTCTCCTTTAATTACGTATGTGTTTAATCTTTCTCCATTATTAATATTCACAACTTGAACTTTTTCACCAATTTTAATATTTGAAGCATTCATTAATGTTTCATCAATGGTAATACTTCCAATATAATTTAAATCTGCTCCAGTAACAGTAACCCCGTGAATTTTAGATTTTAGTACCTCTATTTTCATTTCCTTAAATATAATTATTAAAGCTTCATATTATCAATTAACCTAACACCATCTACTTTTACACAAATAAATGCTCTTATTTTCTGTTTTTTATCTAGAATGTCAATTTTTTCTAAAAATTTAGAGTCTCGTATCTCAAAATACTCTAATTCAAATGATGAAATAGAATTTATTTTATCAATAATATATTCTTTTATTTTACTGATCTCTTTCTTTCTTACATGCTCCTTAGCATACACTAACATATCATAAATTAGACCACATTTTTTATAAATATGTTTATTCAATAAATTATTTCTCGAACTTATTGCAAGTCCATTTTTTTCTCTAACAGTTTTGCAAATAACTAAATTAATTTTAGGAAATTTTTTAGCGATTAAATGTTTAATAATTAATACCTGTTGAAAATCTTTTTCACCAAAAAAAGTAAAATGTGGTTCAAATATTTCAAATAGTTTAGTTACGATAGTAGCAACTCCATTAAAGTGATTAGGCCTATACTTTCCCTCCATAACTTTATCTAGATTTCCAAAATCAAAATTTTCAGATACAATATTGTTATTATAAATTTCCTCACTTGTTGGATTGAAAACAAAAATATTTTTTGAA
>JAYNRW010000038.1:7850-11913 GCA_038114965.1 Flavobacteriaceae bacterium
CTTTTATTTTTAAAATATCTTTACTTAAAGTCTTGGGATAATTTTTAAAATCGTTTAAATCATTAAATTGAGTTGGATTTACAAAAATTGACAACCAAACAATTTCAGATTTTTTTATAGCTTCTTTTATCAAAAAAGTATGACCTTTATGCAAAGATCCCATAGTAGGAATAAGACAGATTTTATTTCCGCTATTTTTTTGATTTTCAATTAATTTTTTAACTTTTTTGATGTTTTTCTCGACAATCATTAAGAAAACTTTAACAGCAAGCAAACTTAATACTTTACTGCTAATCTTATATAATTTTTGTAATTTTGTACACCTTGTAGAAACTTGGATTTATGAAAGGAAAAAAAATATTATTTATTTCATCGGAGGTTGTCCCTTACATGCCTCAGACAGAAATTTCCACAATGACATATAGCTTGCCTAAGCTTGTTAATGAAAATGGAGGTCAAACAAGAATTTTCATTCCAAAATATGGTAATATTAATGAGAGAAGACATCAACTGCATGAAGTTATAAGGCTTTCAGGAATTAATCTGATTATAGATGACATGGATATGCCTTTAATAATTAAAGTAGCTTCAATACCCAAAGAAAGAATGCAGGTTTATTTTATTGATAGCGAAGATTATTTTAAGGGTAGATCAGGATATTCTAAGGATGAGAATAATAAACTTTACAAAGATAATGATGAAAGATCTATATTTTTCTCAAAGGGAGTTATAGAAACAATTAAAAAGCTTAATTGGGCTCCAGATTTAATTCATGTTCATGGTTGGATAGCATCTTTATTACCGCTATATATGAAGTATTATTACAAAGACGATCCAATCTTTGATAGAACTAAAGTTATTGTTTCTCTCTATGAAAATGCAATAGATGGCAAAATGGACAAAAATTTTGCAAAAAAAATTAAATATGATGAAATAGATGATTCTAATTTGACTCTTTTAAATGAATCAACATATGAAAATTTATATAAAATTGCATTAAAATATGCTGATGGTGCAATACTAACATCTGATTTAAAGAATAAATTTTCTGATGTGCTTAAAAATATTGATATTCCAATCCTAGAATGTCCTCACTCAAGTGATGATTATAAAGAAAAATATTCAGAGTTTTATAATAGTTTTTTATTCAATGAAGATTAAAATTAAAAGTACATTTATCTTACTTATTCTCATCACAATTTTTTCTTGTAACAAAGATTATAATACAATTGGGACAGATATTCTAAAATCTGACACATTTGATACAAATATTGAACTTGTGCCAGTTTATGCGACCCAAAAATTTGTTCCTCCGTTTAAATCAAATAATTTGGATTCCTATCAATTAGGACAGATTAATGATAATATTTTTGGTAAGTCTGAAGCTTCTTTCGCTACTCAACTAAATCTTTCGGAGTTTAATCCAATATTCGGCAAATGGGATACTGAAAAAGAAATTAAAGGAAATCCTGATAACGTCGCTGTAATAAAAGAAAATGAATTAATTACTGAAGTTCTTTTGGAAATTCCTTTTTTTAATAATACTTATGATAATGATGGAGATGGTGTGATTGATTTATATGATATTGATGATAATGATATTTATAGTGATAGTGATGGAGACGGTCTTTCTGATATAGCAGAAAAAGCTAATGGTTCAGATCCTCTTAATCCTGATACTGATGGTGATGGTATAGGTGATGCTGATGATACTGAAACTGAAAATCCAAACGAAGGAGCAACTGTATATGATGTTGACTCATTAATAGGTAATAGAGATGCAAGTTTTAAAGTAAAGATTCAAGAATTAGATTATTATCTTAGAAATTACGATCCATCTGATAATTTTGAATCTCTTCAAAAATATTATTCTGATGACTACTTTATTCAAAATTTTGCTGGCCAAATTTTATTTGATGATAATGTCGAAATTAATACTAATGAGGTTGTTATTTATAGAGAAGATGATCCTGATACAGATGATATTGATGAATCTACAATTGTTAAAGAAAGATTATCACCTAGGCTAAGAATTCCTCTTGAAAAAGAATTTTTTCAATCAAAAATTATTGACAATGAAGGAAGTGATGATTTATTGAACAGAGATAATTTTAATCTTTTTATAAAAGGTTTGATGATAAGCGCTTATGATTTTTCTGATGATTTAATGCTAATTCTTGATTATGCTAATGCAAAAATTAAGATCAATTATGAATATGATGAATACAATACTAATGATACAACAGATGACACTTCTGATGACACAATAGAAAAGAAAAAATCTGTTTTTGAAATTAATTTACAAGGAAATCAAATTAATATTATTAATAAAGAAAACTACAGCCCAGAAATAGTTGAAAATGTCAATTCAACTGAAAACCTAAGTAGGGCATATTTAAAAGGTGGTCAAGGAATTATCTTAGAATTAGACTTATTCACAGATAATAATGGTGTTAATGTTTTAGATGAAATTAGATCAAAAGGCTGGTTAATCAATGAAGCTAATCTAACCATGTTTGTTGATCAAAACATGATTAGTTCATTTGGAGGACTCATTGAACCTTTCAGAGTTTATTTATATGATATTGAAGGTAAAACTCCTCTAGTAGATTATTTTATTGATAATTCAACCGGTCAAAAACAATCTGATAATAAAATTATTCACAATGGAATGTTAGAATATGATGAAGATAAAAAAGGATTAAAATATAAGATTAGAATTTCAGAGCATATAAAAAATATTGTAAGAAATGACTCTACATCTACTAAATTAGGATTAGCAGTCACATCAAGTATTGCAAATTCTTTGAATATAGATGTTAAGATTAGTGATCAGATTAAATTTATCCCCGCTTCTACAGCAATAAATCCTTTAGGAACTGTAATCTATGGCCCAAATCCTGAACCTCAAAATTTTGATAAAAGATTAAGATTAGAGTTGTTTTACACAGAAATTAATAACTAATTTTTTAAAAAATTAATTAAGATTCCCCTCTTAACTTTTGAAAAAATAGACATAATAGTCAGTTCAAATAATATTGACACATATATGAGGGAAATCAATAAAAATTTCTTAAAACCATTAAAATGTTTTTTAACATATTTAATTTTTGAAATTAAAACCTGAGTTTTAGATTTTATTTTTGTTTTATAGTTTATTCTTGAAGATAATCCATGAAAGTGATAGCAAAATATATCATTTAACATTATTATTTTCATATCATTTTCTTTTGCTCTTTTACAAAGGTCCATATCTTCATAATACATCCAAAATCTTTCATCCCATTTGCCAATTTTATGAAATTTATTTTTTGAAATAATTACAAATGATCCTGATATCCAATCAGGATAAAAGTAATCTAGTCTTTCATTTATTTTTTTAGTTTTTCTAAATATTAATCTATAAAAAAACCTCAGTAGTCCGTTGTATGTATGGAATGACAAAAAATATCCATATGCATTAGTATTTTTTTTCTTTTTATTAATTTGTTTTATACTTATAATTTTAGAGTTATAATCAATATTTTTTTTAAATATTTTTTCAAGACAATTTTTTTCAAGTGTTGTATCGGGATTTAAAAATAGGAGTAAGTCATATTTTGATTTAGATTCCCCAATATTACAAGCTTTTGAGAAACCGTAATTTTTTTTGTTTTCAATCCATTCTACACTGGGAAACATCTTTTTATATTGTTCTAATGTATTATCGCTGGAATTATTATCAACAACTATAATATCAGTATTTACATTTTCTTGTTTTAGTAAGCTATTTAAACAGTTTTCTAGCGGAATCCAGGATTTATAATTAACAATTATAATCGAAATGTTATTCATTATAATTTTTTTCTCAGTCTAGCTACTGGTGCTCCAATCATCTCTCTGTATTTTGCAACAGTTCTTCTAGCTATTGGATATCCTTTCTTGTTTAATAGTTTAGTTAGTTGATCATCAGTATGTGGAGAGTTTTTGTCTTCTTGATCAATGATTTCCTCAAGAGTTTTTTTAACTTCTATTGTTGAAATTTCAACTCCATCAGAGTTTTTAATTCCCTCTGAAAAAAACG
>JAYNRW010000039.1:0-11623 GCA_038114965.1 Flavobacteriaceae bacterium
TTTAAAAAAACAAACTTCTTTTTAAAGACATATTTTCCCTCATTATTTTTTACTTTAACCATGTAGTTTCCAGATTTTTTAATTTTAAAATTTCTGTTAGGTATTTGGAATTGATAATTAATGTAGGGTTGAATAGTGTTATAGGATTTAAAATAATTGGTTATCCTAATATCATCAAATCCATCTAAAAACTCAGATTTTCTTAGTTCAGATAAATTCCAGTCAAAATCATAATGATCAATCTCGTAATAATAATTTTTACTTCTATTTGTTAGTTCATCGAAAACTACATTAATTTTTTCTGATTCATTAAAAATGAACTTTTCATTTTCAAAATTAGAGTCTAGTAATTGTATGGATTTAATTAAATTTTCTTGGCTAAATGAACTATTTATAATAACAATTAGTAAAAAAAAATATGCCTTGTTAATACTCATATAAAATTGTTGAAAAATCTATGTAATATTAACAAAAAATATTTCACTTAATCGCTTTTAATTAATACATTTGCGCCGTGTTGAATTATTTATGACAAAAGACATAAGGATAAAGAAAGGTTTATCCATTAACATTAAAGGTTCTGCAAGCAAAAAAATAGAAAAACTTCCTCTAGCAAAATCTTACGCTCTAAACTTACAAGACTTTCATTTAGTGATGCCAAAACTTACTAAAAAAGTGGATGATCATGTCAAAAGAGGTGAATCAATTTTTCATTCAAAAACTAATGAAGAATTGCTTTTTGTTTCTCCCATTTCAGGAAAAATTAAAGATATAGTAAGAGGTGAAAGGAGAAAAATATTAAATATTATTGTTGAAAGTGATGGCAAGGATAGTTTTGTAAAAAATAAGCCTACCAATTTAAAAAAATGTTCAGCTGATGATTTAAAAAGTAAGCTTTTAAGTTGCGGGTTGTGGCCTTTCATTAAACAAAGACCTTTTGACATAATTGCTGATCCAAATTTAAAACCCAAATCGATTCATGTTTCCTGCTTTGACTCAGCTCCTCTTAGTGTTGATTTTGAATTTATATTAAAAAACAATATTGACGTATTTAAAACTGGACTTGATGCTCTTGAAATATTATGTCCAAACAATGTTAATTTGGGTATTAAAAAATGTCAATCATTCTTTAGTAAGGAATTGTCAAACTACAATACTACCGTTTTCGATGGTCCACATCCGTCCGGTAATGTAGGTGTGCAAATTCATCACATTAACCCAATAAATTCAGGTGAAGTTGTTTGGGTTGTTAAACCTGAGGATGTTGTTACAATTGGAAATTTTGTATCAAACGGTGAATATAATCCAGAAAGAACAGTAGCTATTTCAGGCCCACCTGTTGAAAATCCAATGTATCTCAAAACTCGTTTAGGTGTTGAATTAAAGTCAATTATAAAAAAGGTAAAACTTTCAAAAGATTATAGCTTGAGATTTATTAATGGTGATGTTTTATCCGGTCATAAAGTTAGTGCTGATGGTTACTTGGGTTACTACAATAACAATGTTTCAGTTTTAAAGGAAGGTAATGAGTATAAACTTTTTGGATGGATTCCATTTATAAATAATAAAGTACCTAGTATATATAAAACTTCATTCTCATGGTTAACAAATAGTAAACCTAAAGAATACGATACTAATTTAAATGGAGAGGAAAGAGCATTTGTAGCTACTGGAGAAATGGAAAGTGTTTTTCCAATGGACGTATATCCGATGCAACTAATTAAAGAGTGCTTAATAGGTGATATTGAAAAGATGGAAAAACTTGGAATTTATGAAGTTTCACCTGAAGATTTTGGATTGATTGATTATTCATCATCATCTAAGATAGAAGCACAAACAATAATAAGAGAAGGATTAGATTATTTATATAAAGAAACACAGTAAAATGAAGATTAGAAATATTCTTGATAATTTAAAAAAGCCTTTTGAAAAGGGACAAAAATTAGAAAAACTTTATCCTGCATTTGATGCTTTTGAAACCTTTTTATTCGTGCCAAATCACACAGCTAAAACAGGAGCTCATATAAGAGATGCAATTGATTTAAAACGAGTAATGATTACAGTTATTATTGCCCTTCTACCTGCATTATTTTATGGTATATATAATACTGGTTATCAATACTTGATACAAACTCCTGAAGCATTCACAACACTTGACGCAATTATACATGGATCTTACAAAATTATTCCAATGATTGCTGTTTCATACATTGTTGGTTTATCTATTGAATTTTTATTTGCGATTTTAAGAGGACACCAAGTTAATGAAGGATATCTTGTTACTGGTCTTTTAATTCCAATGATAATGCCTGTAGACATTCCTTTATGGATGGTAGGTGTTTCAGTAGCTTTTGCTGTAGTTATTGGTAAAGAAGCATTTGGAGGAACTGGAATGAATATACTTAATCCTGCTCTCACCGCTAGAGCATTCGCATTTTTTGCTTATCCTACTTATATGTCTGGAAATCAGGTTTGGGTATCAGAGGCTTCAAATGTTGATGGTGTTTCTGGTGAAACTATTCTTGGAATGCTTGCTGCAGGAAATTCACCAGAGCAATACAGTATAATGGAAATGTTTATGGGCTCAATCCCAGGGTCAATTGCTGAAACATCGACTCTTATGGTTTTAATTGGAGCATTCATTTTAATTTATACTGGCGTTGGTAGTTGGAGAATTATGGTGGGTGGAGTAATTGGAGCTGCAATTACAGGTTTTCTATTTAATCTATGGGGAGCTAATGCTTTAATGAGTTTTGATTGGATGAGTCATTTAATTGTTGGTGGATTTGCTTTTGGTATCGTATTTATGGCAACAGATCCCGTATCTGCTGCACAAACAGTTAAAGGAAAATGGATTTATGGAATACTAGTAGGTATTTTGTGTATTCTTATAAGAGTTTTTAATCCTGCATATCCCGAAGGTGTAATGTTAGCAATTTTATTAATGAATGTTTTTGCGCCTACAATTGATCACTATGTTTTAGAGTCGAACATTAAAAGAAGAGAAAATAGAGTTAAAAATCAATTAAAAACAGCTTAATGAATAGAGATTCTAATATATATACTTTTTTATTTGTAGGTATCATGATTGTTGGTATTGCTTCAATACTTGCATACACTTCCCAAACTTTGAAGCCTATGCAAGATGAGAATGTAAAGAATGAAAAAATGCAGAACATATTGTCTACTGTTGGTATAAATGTATCAAGAGACGAAGCAGAGGAGTCCTACAGCAAATATATTACTCAAGAATTAGCATTGAAAATGGATGGAACCATTAATGAATCTTTAAATCCATTTTCAGATTTAAATCTCGCTAAGGAATTAAAAAAGGATTATAAAGATCAACATTTTCCTTTATACATTGCTGATATTGATTCTCAACGATATTATATAATTGAATTGAGAGGTGTTGGACTTTGGGATGCAATTTGGGGATATATTTCTCTCAAAGCAGATTTTAATACTATAAATGGTGTTTCTTTTGATCATAAAGGAGAAACTGCTGGGTTAGGTGCTGAGATTACCAAAGATTGGTTTAAAGAAAGTTTTATTGATGAAAAAGTATTTAATAAGGATGGTCAATTAGTTGGAATAACTGTTTTAAAAGGAAATAATGATCCAAGTAATTCTGATAAAGATGATCATGAAGTAGATGCTATTTCTGGTTCAACAATTACTGGAGATGGTGTTACCGATATGATTAAAGAAAGACTGAATAATTATTTGCCATATCTTGAAAAGTTAGAGATAGCACAACTTTAAAGAAAAATGAAAAAAAATAAAAACAAAAAACCATTACTTCTATTCATAGGTAAAAATAGTGAACCTATATTTTCAAAAAAGAATAAGAAGTTACTTTCAGATCCACTTGACGATAATAATCCAATCACGGTTCAGGTTTTAGGAATATGTTCTGCTCTAGCTATAACAGTTCAGTTAAAACCAGCTATTGTGATGACCTTATCAGTAATTTTTGTAATGGCTTGTAGTAATGTTATTATTTCTGTTTTAAGAAATCTTATCCCAAATAGAATTCGAATTATTGTCTTTTTAGTGGTTATATCATCTTTAGTTGCTTTAGTTGATCAATTTTTAAAAGCATATGCCTATGATGTTAGTAAGGAACTTTCAATTTTTATTGGTTTAATTGTTACAAATTGTATTGTAATGGGTAGGCTAGAAGCTTTTGCTCTTGGAAATGGAGTATTCAAGTCTCTGCTTGATGGGATTGGAAACGCAATAGGTTATGGAGTAATTTTGATTTTGGTAGCTTTTTTTAGAGAGCTTTTAGGTTCCGGTAATTTAATGGGCTATCAAGTTATTCCAGATTTTGTATATGAAATGGGATATGAGAATAATGGATTAATGTTATTATCTCCAATGGCCTTAATTACTGTTGGAATCATTATATGGATTCAGAGATCTAGAAATGAAAAATTAATTGAACAAGGTTAATAGTTATGTTTGAAGAGTACGCTAATTTATTTATCAAAAGTATTTTCATAGAAAACATGGTTTTCGCTTATTTTCTTGGAATGTGCTCATATCTAGCCATTTCAAAAACACTAAAGAACGGAGTTGGTATGGGACTGGCTGTTATTTTTGTTCTTACTATTACTGTACCTTTAAATTATTTAATTTATGAGTATCTACTAGTTGACGGTGCTCTTAAATGGATTGGTCCAGAATATGCAGAATTAGATCTGAGTTTTTTAAGTCTTATAATGTTTATTGCTGTAATTGCCTCAATGGTTCAATTAGTTGAAATGATAGTAGAAAAATTTTCACCAGCACTCTATGGCTCATTAGGAATTTTTCTTCCTCTTATAGCAGTAAACTGTGCTATCTTAGGAGGCTCCCTTTTTATGCAGATTAAAGATTTTTCGGGTGTTTCTGAAGCTGCAGTATATGGTTTAGGATCAGGAATCGGATGGTTTTTGGCAATTGTAGCAATTGCTGCAATAAGAGAAAAAATTGCTTATTCTAACGTTCCAGCTCCATTAAAAGGCTTAGGTATCACTTTTATAATAACCGGATTAATGGCCTTAGGCTTTATGAGCTTTATGGGTATAAAATTATAATTTATGAGTGTTTTTACATATATACTTGTTAGTACGATAATTTTTATTTTAGTTATATACATCTTAGTTGCTATGCTCTTGGGTGTAAAATCTAAATTACTTCCATCAGGCCCTGTTAAAATATTAATTAATGATGAAAAAGAAATTGAGGTTAGTTCTGGAAGCACATTGTTAACAACCTTAGGAGACAATAAAGTTTTTTTACCATCAGCTTGTGGTGGAGGAGGTACTTGTATTCAATGTAAGTGTATAGTAAATGATGGGGGTGGTGAAATACTTCCAACAGAAAAACCACATTTTTCCAGAAAAGAAATCAAAGAAGGATGGAGATTAGGATGTCAAGTAAAAGTAAAAGAAAACATGAATATTCATGTCCCAGAAGAGGTTTTTGGAATTAAAAAATATGAAGCTAAAGTTGTCAGAAATTATAACGTAGCTTCTTTTATCAAAGAATTTGTTGTTGAAATACCTGAAGAGATGAATTATAAGGCTGGAGGGTACATACAAATCGAAATTCCCAAATGCGAAGTTAATTACAGTGATATTGATATAACTTCTCATCCAAAAGAACATCCAGATGATCCTGAAAAATTTAAATTAGAGTGGGATAACTTTGGATTATGGAATTTAAAAATGAAAAATGATGATGATGTTGAAAGAGCTTATTCAATGGCTTCTTATCCTGCTGAAGGTAAAGAAATAATGCTTAATGTTCGAATTGCTTCACCACCATGGGATAGAAATAAAAATGCATGGATGGATGTTAATCCTGGAATTGCCTCATCATACATTTTTTCAAAAAAACCTGGTGATACTGTAACAATTTCTGGACCTTATGGTGAATTTTTTATAAATGATTCAGATGCTGAAATGCTTTATGTTGGTGGTGGAGCTGGTATGGCTCCTATGAGATCTCATCTATACCAGTTATTTAGAACTATAAAGAGTGGAAGAAAAGTTAATTTTTGGTATGGTGGAAGATCAAAAAGAGAGTTATTTTATGTTGACCATTTTAGAGCTTTAGAAAAAGATTTTCCAAATTTTAAATTTTATATAGCATTATCAGAACCTTTAGAAGAGGATAATTGGAAGGTTAAAGACGGGTTAGATGGAGATGGCGATGGGTTTGTAGGTTTTATTCATCAAGCTGTTATTGATAATTATTTAAATTTTCACGAATCACCTGAAGATATTGAAGTTTATTATTGTGGACCTCCACTTATGAATCTTGCCGTTGAAAAAATGGCTCTTGATTTTGGCGTGCCGCCAGAGAATATTAGATTTGACGATTTTGGAGGCTAAGATTTCAAAATACCTTTTATTTCTCTTTGTAATCTTTTTATATTCTTGTAGCTCTAGTACAAATTTCACTAATTTGACTGGATATACATTTGGAACATATTATGATATTAAAATGTTTTCTGAGGAGGATCAACTAATTTCAAGACAAAATCTTGATTCTATTTTTGAAGGTTTTAACAACTCCTTATCAACATATATTAATTCATCTGTAATATCTAAAATTAATAATGGAGATGATATTGATGTTGATGATTTATTTTTTGATGTTTACAACAAGTCTAAATTATTACATAAAAAAACTAATGGTCTTTTTGATCCATCAATAGGTTTATTACTTGAATATTATGGATTTGGTCCTAACAAAATTCAAAATAATATCAATCAAGACTCAATTTTTAATATAATGATGTCTGTTGGTTTTGATAAAATTTCAATTAATAATCGTAAACTAAACAAAGAAAATATTAGGACAAAACTAGATTTTAATGCTA
Source organism: Flavobacteriaceae bacterium (assembly GCA_038114965.1). Taxonomy (GTDB): domain Bacteria; phylum Bacteroidota; class Bacteroidia; order Flavobacteriales; family Flavobacteriaceae; genus Eutrophosalina. Next base: position 6,878 of record JAYNRW010000039.1, read on the forward strand.
TTGCTAAAGGATATGCAGTTGATGTTATTTCAAATTATATTGAGTCCAAAGGCGTTTCAAATTATTTGATTGATATTGGTGGTGAAATAAAGTCCAGTGGGATAAATATTCTAAAAAAATCGAAATGGAAAATTGCCATAAATAATCCTGATTTAAAAAGTGAAAGCAATTATTATAAACTATTAGAACTTCAAAATATTTCAATAGCCACCTCAGGTAACTATCGTAATTATAAAATTGACCCTAAATCAGGAAAAAAGTATGTTCATACAATAAATCCAATCAATGGTAAATCTCAAGAAACAAATGTTTTAAGTGCCTCAGTCATAAGCGAAAGTTGTTTTACAGCTGATGCATTTGCTACAGCTATGATGGTAGGTGATATCGATAATGCTATTAAACTAACCGAAGATAATGATGAAATAGATTCTTTTATTATTTATGTAGATTCATTAAATAATGTAACAGAATATTCTTCGTTTGGTTTTAAAAAATTATTTATTAATCCTTAATACAAACTGGAATAGTTCCAGCATTTGTTAATGAGAACTTTTCTACTTCTTCTTTGGTAAGTTTTGATACATAATCTATGTTTTTTACATTAAAACCAACTTTTTTTAATTTTTTAAAATAATCTAAACCATACATTCTTAAGTGGTCATATTGTCCAAAAAGTTTGTTCCTAACTTCTTTATCATCTATATCTCTTCCTTCATGAGTTAAATCACTTTTTATATCTATGGGTACTTGTAAAATTGCAATGCCATTTTTATTTAAAACTCTAAAGATTTCTTTCATGCCCTTTTCGTCATCATATATATGTTCTAAGACATGATTACACAAAATATAATCAAAGGAGTTGTCATTAAATGGTAGATTACATATATCAGCTTTAATATCAACAATTGGTGAATTTAAGTCTGTCGAGGTATAATTTTTAAAATATGATTTAAAAAATTTATGAAAACATTGTTCAGGAGCGAAATGAAGTATTTTATTGTTTGAATTAAAAAAGTCAGTTTCTTTTTTTAAATAAAGCCACAATAATCGATGCCTTTCAAGTGAAAATGTTCCTGGACATAAAGCATTTTTTCTTCGTTTATTATATCCATAGGGAAAAAAGTAAGAATAAGATTTATTGTTAATTGGATCAGTAAATTTTGTTCCCTTAAAAAAAATATTAAAAAAAGGTTTAAATAAAAGACTTGTTCTAATGAGAAATGTTCTTGGAAATAAATTAAGCAATAATCTTACTATGAACTTCATATTTATTTAAATTCATTTTCTTCATTGGATTCAATTCCTAATGCATCATATATATATTTAAAAGTGGATAAAAGTTTTGTTTGACCATTTATTAATGCCACATTATGCTCAAAATGAGCACTCGGTTTTTTATCTGCTGTTTCAATAGTCCACCCATCATTTAAATGTAGAACTTTATCAGTTCCTAAATTTATCATAGGCTCGATTGCCAAAACCATTCCATTAACAAGTGATTTTCCATTACCTCTTCTTCCAAAGTTTGGTACTTCAGGTTTTTCATGTAAATTTTTACCTAAGCCGTGACCAACTAAATCTTTTACAACACCATAACCGTTTTTTTCATTATAGTTTTGTATAGCATAGCTAATATCGCCAACTCTATTTCCAATTTTAAATTCTCTTATACCTTCATAAAGAGATTTTTTAGTAACATTTAGTAGTTTTTTTATTTCATCAGTTACTTCACCAACTTGAAATGTGTAAGCGTGATCTCCATAGAATTCATTTTTGAGAACACCACAATCAATTGATATAATATCCCCATTTTCAAATGGTATTTCATTTGGAATTCCATGTACTACTTCTTGATTTGGGCTTACACACAGAGTGTTTGGAAAGCCATACATTCCTAAAAAACCAGGTTTTCCACCATTATCTCTTATAAATTCTTCTGCAATCTTATCAAGCTTTAAGGAATTTGACCCAGGTTTAATTTCCTTGGCTATAAGTCCTAAGGTTTTTGATACTAATAAAGCACTTTCTCTAATTAATTCAATTTCTTCCTCAGTCTTAATTACTATTTTTTTAGAATCCATAGTAAGCATTTTCATAGCCACTATCACTTAGAATACTAAAAATATCTTTTTCCAAGGTTTCAATAGTTATTTCTACTATTCTATTTATTTCTTTTTCTTTTCTGTAGAATATAAATGTTGGAACATTTATTATTTCATAAATTTCGTGATAGTTATCTGGAGATTTTTTTTCATTATCTAATCCTATTAGCTCAATTTTTCTTTTATTGAATCTTAATTTATCCATTACTTTTAAAAATTGAGGAACTAGTAATCTACTGTCTTCACACCATGTACCCATAATTACTTTGATACTAATATCTCTTTTAAGTAATGGTTTGATTTTTTTTAATACTTCCTGATCTACTTTGTAATCAGTATAATTCAAATTAAATGAATCTTTAATAAATGGATGTTTCTCAAGTTCTACTCTTTTAAATTTACCAATTAAATCTACGTACTCAATATCTTCATTATCAACATTAGTTTCTTTTTTTATTTTACTATTACAACCAATAAATAAAATAAATAGTAGAGTTAGTTTTATTAGATTTTTCATATTAAAATTTTTCCTGACATTTTCTCTGGAATGTCAATATCCATAATATTTAGAATAGTGGGGGCAATATCAGCTAAGATACCATCATTAACTTTATCAGTTTTTGAATCTATAACAATAATAGGAACTGGATTTGTAGTATGCGCCGTATTAGGGGAACCATCATTATTTTTCATAACATCACTATTACCATGATCGGCAATAATTATAATGGAGTAATTATTATTAATTGAAGATTCAACGATTTCCTTTAAGCAAATATCAACTGTTTCACATGCTTTAACAGCAGCATCAAAGTTTCCGGTGTGTCCTACCATATCAGGGTTTGCAAAATTTAAGCAAATAAAGTCAGCAGAATTTGAATTTATTTCTGGTATTATAGAATCCTTAATTTCATAAGCACTCATTTCAGGTTTTAAATCATAAGTTGCAACTTTAGGAGATGGACACATGATCCTTGTTTCATTCTTAAAAGGTGATTCTTTTCCTCCATTAAAGAAAAATGTGACATGGGGATACTTTTCTGTTTCTGCAATTCTAATTTGAGTTCTCTTGTTTTGTTCTAAAACTTCACCCAATGTTTGACTTAAATTTTCATTTTCGTAAATACAATCAATATTTTTATACTCATCATTGTAATTGGTCATTGTTAAGAATTTCAAGTTCAATTTCTTCATCGAAAAATCATTAAAATCATTTTGACTTAATGCTTCAGTTAGTTGTCTTCCTCTATCAGTTCTGAAATTAAAAAATATAACAACATCATTATCTTCAATTTTTGCTAATGGAAGATTTTTATTATCCACAATTACTATGGGCTCTATAAATTCATCAGTTATTTTGTTGTTGTAAGAATCAATAATCGATTTTTCAATTTCATTTGATTTTTTTCCAATTCCATTAACAATCAAATCATATGCTTTTTTAGTTCTTTCCCATCTTTTGTCTCTATCCATTGCATAATATCTACCGCAAACACTAGCAAGTTTTGCATTTGTTCCTTCCATGGATTCTACAAGTTCATTAATCATGTTAATTCCAGATTTTGGATCAACATCTCTACCATCTGTGAAGGCATGAATAAAAACATCTTTTAAATCATGAGTTTTAGACAGATTAATTAGGTGTTTAATATGATTTATGTGGGAATGAACTCCGCCATCAGAGACAAGGCCAATAAAATGAAGCTTTTTTCTATTTGATTTACAATACTTAAAAGCTTCGATCAATATTTTATTTTCATCAATTGTTTTATTAATTATATCACGATTAATTTTTGCTAACTCTTGATAAACAATTCTTCCAGCCCCAATATTTATGTGGCCTACTTCACTGTTACCCATTTGCCCCGTAGGAAGCCCAACATTTTCACCATGAGTTAATAGTTTAGCGTTTGGATATTTCTTAATAAGACTATCAAAAAAAGGGGTCTTAGCTTGATCAATAGCTGAGAACTCTGAATTATTTGATATTCCCCAGCCATCAAGAATAATTAAAATACTTTGTTTTTTTTCTTTCAAATTAATTTTATACCAACAAATTTAAAGATATAATATCAATTTATAGCTCAAGTTCTTTATTAACACTTAGAATATTTTCATTAATATATTTTTCAATAAATTCTTTTGTTAAATATTCTTTACCCATAATATCAAGGTCTAATATTAGTTTTGAGATATTATTTTTTTTAAACTCCTCTAAAAATTTTTTTGAAATAGGCTTGTAGCTGTAATGCCATGGTTCATATTCAAACCCTTTTCTATGTTCATCATTCGTGTAGGTTAAATAAAAATCAAATTTTTCGGAATTTAAATCCATCCACCTTTTCAATTTATTAAAAACACCTCCGGCTTCGTATTTTTCACTTATTAATGGATTTTTTTCATTTTTAAATTCTTCATCAATAATATCTATCTCAGTTCCCCAATGATGTCTAGATGTTCCAGGAACAGTAGAGAATCTCACAATTTCATTTACAGCCTCTTCAGGTTTTAATTTAAATTCTTTTGTGAACTTTATAAATTTAGAATTCCAAATTAAGGTTTGTCTTTCAAAATCTCTATGGCCAGAGATGATTTTAATTTTAATTCCTTCCCTCATCGCTGCATTTCTCATTTTTTCAAATGC
>JAYNRW010000040.1:0-11495 GCA_038114965.1 Flavobacteriaceae bacterium
ACTTACATGTCTTTTATCAAAACTTTCATTTATGATTTTTTTTAAAAGCTTAGATGTATTTTCAGAATATTCAGAAGGTTTTAATACTACAGTGTTTCCAGCTGCTACTGCTCCAATAATTGGTGAAATTGCCAGTTGGAAAGGATAATTCCATGGAGATATATTTAAAATTGTTCCGTATGGTTCAGGTAATATGTAATCTGATGACAAAAAATTAATCAAAGAAGATGAAATTCTTTTTTTTGATGACCATTTTTTTATGTTTTTTAATGCTAGGTTTATTTCATTGTAAAGTAATGAGATTTCAGAAAAAAAAGTTTCTGCTTCACTTTTACCTAAATCATCATTTAAGGCTTTAAAAATTTGATTCTCATATTTAATAATATTTGACTTCAACCTCTTGAGTGAATTTATTCTGAATGAAATCGGAAATGTTTTTTTTGAACTAAAAAATTCCTTTTGATCTTTATATATATTGTAGTATTCTTTCAATTTGAATGATAAAAATATATTTATTTTCAATATAATAAGATATTATTAGATTATTATAGAAAATTAAAAACATAAATACTATATTTACTTTTCACTCCATTTATATGGAGTTTTTTTTTACTCTAAATGGAGCTAAATAAATATAGTAAAGCAATAACTACACATGGCGCTCAGCCAGCAGCTCAGGCAATGTTACATGCTATCGGTCTTAAAAAAGAGGATTTTAACAAACCTTTTATCGGAATAGCAAGTACTGGATATGAAGGTAATCCTTGCAATATGCACTTAAATGATTTATCACTTGAAATAAAAAAATCTATTGATTCAAATAAATCTGTTCCATTAATCTTTAATACTATTGGAATCAGTGATGGCATATCTATGGGAACTGATGGAATGAAGTATTCTCTTCCATCCAGAGATTTGATAGCTGATTCAATCGAGTCTGTTGTTTCTGGTATGTCGTACGACGCATTGATTTCTGTAGTTGGATGTGATAAAAATATGCCTGGAGCTTTAATGGCAATGATTAGATTAAACCGTCCTTCAATACTAGTATATGGAGGTACAATTGCTCCTGGCTGTTATAAAGGAAAAAAATTAGATGTTGTTTCTGCATTTGAGGCTTGGGGTCAAAAAGTTTCTGGTACTATAACAGATGAAGATTATGATAACGTAATCAGTAAATCATGTCCTGGTCCAGGTGCTTGTGGTGGTATGTATACTGCTAACACTATGGCATCTGCAATTGAAGCTATGGGTTTATCATTGCCTTTTAATTCTTCCAATCCTGCAGTAAGTAATGATAAAGCCCAAGAAAAAAAAATAATTTCAGAAGCTATATTTAACCTCGTTAAAAATGATATAAAACCATCAGATATTCTGACCAAAAAGTCAGTTGAAAATGCCGTAAGATTAATTACGGTTTTAGGAGGTTCAACCAATGCGGTTCTTCACATTTTAGCTATTTGTAAAACAGCGAATATTAATTTCACAATTGATGATTTTCAAAGAATTTCAAATAATACACCCTATTTAGCTGACCTTAAACCAAGTGGTAAATTTTTAATGGAAGATTTACATAACATTGGTGGAATACCTGCAGTCATGAAATTTATGTTAAATAACAATATGATTGATGGTAGTTGTCTAACTGTAACTGGAAAAACAATAGAAGAAAATTTAAAAGACATTAATGGACTAAAAGAAAATCAAAAAATCATAATGCCATTTGATGATCCAATTAAGAAAACAGGTCATATTAGAATTTTATATGGAAACTTAGCTAATAATGGTTCCGTAGCAAAAATTACAGGAAAAGAAGGCGTTTATTTTAAGGGTTCTGCCAAAGTATTTAACTCTGAGTTAGAAGCTAATAATGCAATAAGTAATGGCTTAATTAATAAGGGTGATGTAATTGTAATAAGATATGAAGGTCCAAAAGGAGGTCCTGGAATGCCTGAAATGCTTAAGCCTACATCAGCAATTGTTGGAGCTGGATTAGGTAAAGATGTTGCATTGATTACAGATGGTAGATTTTCAGGTGGAACACATGGGTTTGTTGTCGGTCATATTAGTCCTGAAGCTTATGTAGGTGGTAATATAGCATTAATAAAAAATAATGACATTATTGTAATTGATGCAGAAAAAAATGAAATTAATGTAATGATTAATGAAGATGAATTAAATGAAAGAAGAAAAAATTGGGTTCAGCCAACCTTAAAAGTTTCTAATGGTGTATTAACAAAGTATTCGAAACTAGTTTCTGATGCTTCTAATGGATGTGTAACAACTTAAATTATTAATCTTGAAAAAAATATCTGGTGCTGAAGCAGTAATTAAATCATTAATCAATGAAGGTGTTGATGTTTTATTTGGATATCCAGGTGGTGCTATAATGCCTGTTTATGATGAGTTGTATAAGTTCGAAAATGAAATACATCATATATTAGTTAGACATGAGCAAGGCGCAACTCACGCTGCTCAAGGTTATGCCAGATCTTCAGGAAAAGTTGGCGTTGCGATAGCAACTTCAGGTCCTGGTGCTACCAATTTAGTAACAGGCATCGCTGATGCTCAAATTGACTCAACTCCAATGGTATGTATAACTGGACAAGTTGCATCATACCTTCTAGGATCTGATGCTTTTCAAGAAACGGATATTATTGGAATTTCAACTCCAGTTACAAAATGGAGTTATCAAATAACAAAAGCCTCTGAAATTGCTGAAATTTTTGCTAAGGCATTTTATATTGCAAGATCTGGAAGACCTGGTCCTGTACTAATTGATATAACTAAAGATGCACAGTTTGAGATGTTAGATAAATTTGAGTATAAAAAGTGTAATAATGTCAGAAGTTATATATCTATCCCAAAAATTGATTCAAACTCACTTTCAGATGCAGCTAATTTAATTAATAATGCTAAGAAACCATTTATTATCTGGGGGCAAGGTGTTATTTTAGGAAATGCCGAAAAAGAGTTTTTGAATTTTATTGAAAAATCAGGAATTCCATCAGCTTGGACAATTTTAGGATTATCAGCAATTCCTACAGATCATCCTTTAAATGTGGGAATGTTAGGAATGCATGGAAATTATGGTCCAAATAAATTAACCAATGAATGTGATTTATTAATTGCTATAGGTATGAGGTTTGACGATAGGGTAACTGGTGATTTAAATACTTATGCTAAACAAGCAAAAATTATTCATTTTGAAATTGACCCTGCAGAAATCAATAAAAATGTAGAAGTTGATATTGCTGTTTTAGGAGATGTAAAAGAAACACTAAGTCAAATACTACCTAAGATAAAGAATAATAAACATAAGTCATGGCTCGATAAGTTTAGAAAACTAAATGAAATTGAATTTAATAAAGTTATAGATAAAGAATATAACAAAAAGAGTGGAGGAATTTCAATGGCTGAGGTTATTAAATCAATAAATAACAATACTGACGGAAATTCAATTTTAGTTACTGATGTTGGCCAACATCAAATGGTTGCATGTAGATATACAAAATTTAATCTAAGTAAATCAAATATTACATCTGGTGGATTAGGTACTATGGGGTTTGCATTGCCAGCAGCATTAGGTGCAAAAATTGGCGATAATAAAAGAGAAGTTATTGCCGTGATTGGAGATGGTGGTTTTCAAATGACTATACAAGAACTTGGTACAATTTTTCAAACACGTGCTGCAGTAAAAATTGTTATTTTAAATAACGATTTTCTAGGAATGGTTAGACAGTGGCAACAATTATTTTTTGATAAAAGATACGCGTCAACAGAGCTTGTAAATCCTGATTTTGTTACTATTTCTAAAGGCTATTTTATTGAATCTAAAAGAGTAGACAGCAGAGATGAATTAGAAAGTTCAGTAAAAGAAATGTTAAGTTTTGATGGACCTTACCTGCTAGAAGTATGTGTAGAAAAAGAAGAGAATGTTTTTCCGATGATACCTTCAGGATCATCTGTTTCAGATATAAGATTAGAATAATATGGGATTAAATAAATATACTATTTCAATATATACTGAGGATAATGTTGGCTTATTGAACAGAATTTCTGCAATTTTTTTAAAAAGACATATTAATATTATAAGTATCACATCTTCTGAGTCTGAAATATCAAACATATTTAGATTCATAATCGTAGTTCAGGTTGATTTTATTCAAATTAAGAAGTTAGTCAAACAGATTGAAAAACAGATTGAAGTTATTGCTGCATTTTATCACACTGATGATGAAACAATATTTCTTGAAACCGCTTTATATAAGGTTAAATCTGAATCATTATTTGAAGAAAGACAAATACAAAATATTATTAAAGAAAGCAGAGCTAATATGGTTACTGTAAAACCTGAATATTTTGTAATTGAAAAAACTGGTTGGCGTGAAGAAACTGAAGATTTATATCAAAAACTCAAACCTTACGGATTATTACAATTTGTAAGATCTGGCAGAATATCAGTCTCAAAAAAATCAATGGAGATTTCAAAATTTTTAAAATTAAAATAAATTATATGGGAAATTATTTCAACAATCTAAGTGATATAGAAAAGAAAAATCAGTTAAATATGTGTCGTTTTATGAACAATGATGAATTTTCTGATGGAGTCAATGCATTACTTGGAAAAAAAATTGTTATTGTTGGTTGTGGCGCTCAAGGTTTAAATCAAGGATTAAATATGAGAGATTCTGGCTTAGATATATCTTATGTTCTTAGACAATCGTCAATTGATTCTAAAAAAGAATCATATTTAAATGCTAAAAAAAATAATTTTAATGTTGGTAATTTTGAGGAATTTATCCCAGATGCAGATGTTGTAATAAATTTAACACCTGATAAAAATCATACTAATGTTGTTTCTACGGTTGTTCCATTAATGAAAAAGAATTCAGTTTTATCTTTTTCTCATGGTTTTAATATGGTTGAAGAAGGTACTATTATCAGAGATGACATTACTGTAATAATGGTGGCTCCTAAATGTCCAGGAACAGAAGTTAGAGAAGAATATTTAAGAGGTTTTGGTGTTCCAACATTAATAGCAGTACACCCAGAAAATGATCCACACAACATTGGATTAGAATTAGCTAAAGCATATGCTGTAGCTACCGGTGGTCATAGAGCTGGCGTACTTGAATCTTCATTTGTAGCTGAGGTTAAATCAGATTTAATGGGTGAGCAAACTATACTTTGTGGTGTCCTGCAAACTGGTTCATTACTGTGTTTTGAAAAGATGTTAAGTTTAGGTTTTGATAAATCATTTTCAGTTAAATTAATTCAATTTGGCTGGGAAACTATTACTGAAGAATTAAAACATAATGGAATTACAGGAATGATAAATAGATTAGATGATAAATCAAGATATGCAGTCCACGAGCTTTCAGAACAATTAAAGAGTATAATGACGCCATTATTTAATAAGCATATGAATGATATTTTAGACGGTACGTTTTCAACAGAAATGATGAAGGACTGGAAAAATGATGATTATAATTTATTAAAATGGCGCGAAGAAACTGGAGATACTTTATTTGAAAAAACTTCTTCAGGATCTGATGATATTTCTAATCAAGATTTTTTTAATAAAGGAGTTTTAATGATTGCATTTGTTAAGTCAGGTGTTGAGCTAGCATTTGAAACAATGGTTAATAATGGAATAATAGATGAGTCAGCATACTATGAGTCATTACATGAGTTGCCATTGATTGCTAATCTAGTAGCGAGAAAAAAATTATATGAAATGAACAGAATCATCTCTGATACTGCTGAATATGGCTGTTACTTGTTTAACCATAAGTGTCTTCCATTGTTAAAAGATTTTATGAATGAATTAGACAGAGGTTTTATTGGTGAAAATATTCCAGATTCATATAGTTACGATCAGAAAAAATTAGTAGAATTTGATAATTTAACATCATCTCATCCAATAGAAAGTATTGGAAAAACACTCAGGATGAACATGAGTAATATGAAAAAATTAAAATAATTGTTTTGGTTTCATTAGAAAAAGTTAAACTAGCTCTAAATAATTTAAACAACATCACTTTAAGTACTCCATTAGAACTTATTGATAGTTATTCAAATTTATTTTCTTCAAATGTCTATGTTAAAAGAGAAGATTTACAGATAACTAGATCTTTTAAAATAAGAGGTTCTTTCAATAAAATATTATCATTATCTGATAAACAAAAAGAAAATGGAATTGTATGTTCAAGTGCAGGAAACCATGCGCAAGGTGTATCATTTTCTTGTAATAAGTTAAAAATAAACGGAATTATTTTCATGCCAAATACAACTCCAAACATTAAAGTTAAAAAAGTCAAAGAGTTTGGTGGAAAATATGTTAAAGTAAAACTTATTGGGGATTCTTATGATGATTGTTATAAACAAGCATTAGCTTACTGTAAAAAGAACAATAAAACTTTTATTCATCCATTTGATGATAATAAAGTAATATAAGGTCAAGCAACTATAGCTTATGAAATATTTCAAGAATTAAGCGACACTATTGATTATATGTTTATTCCAATAGGTGGAGGAGGTTTAGTTTCAGGTTTTATTTCAGTGTTTAAGCAATTATCACCTAAAACAAAAATAATTGGTGTTGAACCATCTGGTGCTGCATCAATGGATATTTCAATCAAGAATAATAAATTAACTGAACTAAAAGAAATAGACACATTTGTAGATGGTGCAGCTGTAAAAAAATCAGGAAAAATAGCATTCAACTTATGTAAAGAATATTTAGATGGCATAATTCTTGTCCCAGAAGGATATATATGTCAAACTATTTTAGATATGTATAACAATGAAGGAATTATTGCAGAACCAGCCGGAGCTATGAGTCTTGCTTCTTTGAAATTTTATAAGGATAAGATTAAAAACAAAAAAGTTTTATGCCTGGTTTGTGGTGGTAATAATGATATAACTAGGATGGGAATAATCAAGGAAAGAGCCCTTCTCTATTCAAATCTAAAACATTACTTCATTATTAAATTTCCTCAAAGAGCAGGTGCTCTTAAGGAGTTTGTAACTAATATTTTAGGACCAAATGATGATATAACCTTTTTTGAATATTCAAAAAAAACTAACAAAGAAAATGGTCCAGCTGTAGTTGGTATTCAATTAAAGGATGAAAATGATTTACAGCCTTTAATCAAAAGAATGAAAAACAATAATTTTTATGGTGATTATATTAATAATAATGAATCGCTTTTTAACTTTCTTATATAATGAAATCTAATATTCCAAATAAATATTCAATTGATAAACCTATTAAGCATAGAACATTCCTTATTAATGGAAAAATTGGAACATGGAATGGTGATGTTGTTGATGTTGTCTCAACATTGTTCACTGAAAATGATAGTGATGAACTTACAGTAATAGGATCTACTCCAAAAATGGATGAGAACCATGCTTTAATGGCTTTAGATTCAGCCGATAAAGCTTTTAGCAATGGAACAGGTAAATGGCCTACAATGAAGGTCTATGAAAGAATTAGATGCATGGAAAAGTTTGTTTCAAAAATGCTTTTAAAGAGGGATGAAGTTGTAAAACTTTTGATGTGGGAAATAGGTAAAAATTTAAAAGACTCTGAAAAAGAATTTGATAGAACAGTTGATTATATTAATGAAACAATTAATGAGTACAAAAAAATTGATAGAGATGGTGCTATTTTTCAAAATAATGGTGGTGTAAGAGCATTAATTCGAAGAGGACCATTAGGTGTTGTTTTATGCTTAGGACCATATAATTATCCTCTAAATGAAACATTTGCTTTATTAATACCTGCAATCATTATGGGTAATACTGCTATATTTAAACCTGCTAAACATGGAGTTCTTTTAATTGCTCCATTATTAGAAGCTTTTAAAGAATCATTTCCGCCGGGTGTTGTTAATATTGTTTTTGGTAGAGGTAGAGAAATTGCATCACCAATCATGAAAACAGGAAAAATAAATGTTTTAGCTTTAATCGGACATAGTTCATCAGCAAATTCTCTTCAAAAACTTCACCCACAACAAAATAGATTAAGATTGGTTCTTGGTCTTGAGGCCAAAAATCCAGCAATTATTCTTGATGATGCTAACATGGATTTAACTATAGATGAATGTATTAATGGATCACTTTCATATAATGGACAAAGATGCACTGCAATAAAAATTATTTATGTTAATGAAAAAATCAAAAATGAATTTTTAGAAAAATTTTCACAAAAAGTTGATGAATTAAAATTAGGAATGCCCTGGGAAAACACGTTACTAACACCTCTTCCAGAACCAAATAAACCTGCGTACATTAAAGCATTGATTGATGATGCAGTAAAAAAGGGTGCAAAGATTATAAATAAAAGAGGGGGTAAAATGAAGAAAAATTATGTTTATCCTGCTATATTATATACTGTTAAAAGTAATATGGATGTATATAAAGAAGAACAATTTGGTCCTGTGATTCCTGTTATTTCTTTTTCTGATATTGAAGAACCTATTAAATATATGGCTGATTCTAATTATGGACAGCAAGTAAGTGTCTTTGGAAATGATGAAACTAAAATTGGACCATTAATTGATTCACTAGTCAACTTAGTTTGTAGAGTTAATTTAAATAGTAGTTGTCAACGTGGACCTGATGTTTATCCCTTTACAGGAAGAAAGGACTCTGCAGTTGCAACCTTAAGCGTTCATGATGCATTACGATCATTTTCTATAAGAACTTTTGTAGCTTCTAAGGATAATGAATCAAATAAAGAAATTTTAAGAAAATTGATTGATAATAAAAAATCAAATTTTGTCAGAACTGATTACTACCTCTAATTTAACATAATAGGCATAACTAGCATTATTATTTCTTCATCCTCACTAGAACTAGAAATTGGTGATATCAATCCTGCACGGTTTGGTGATGATAATTCAATTCTAACTAAGTCTGAACTTAAATTATTTAACATTTCATTTATAAATCTAGAATTAAAGCCAATAGTAATGTCTTCGCCATTATAGTTACATTCAAGTATTTCTTCAGACTTATTGTTGAAATCTAAATCTTCTGCACTAATCTTTAATGAGTTTCCTTTAATATCTAGCTTAACTTGGTGTGTTGATTTACTAGAAAAAATACTAGCTCTTTTAGTAGCTTGTAGTAATAATGCTCTATCTATCTCTAAAACATTAGGGTTTTCTTTAGGAATTACAGCATCATAATTAGGATATTTTCCTTCAATTAATCTACATACTAACCTAAAGTTTAAAAAAGAAAAAATTGCATTTGATTTATTAAATAAAACTTCAATAGCAGATTTTTTATCTGAAAGTATATTTTTAAGAATATTCAATGGTTTATTTGGAACAATAAATTCTACAGATTCAGAGGTTTTAATATCTTTTCTAATATATTTAACAAGTTTGTGGGCATCAGTAGCAACAAAACAAGAGTTGTCTGAATTTATTTGAAAAAAAACACCTGACATTACAGGTCTTAAATCATCATTTCCAGATGCAAATAGAGTAGAGGATATGATTTTCTCAAGACTTGATGAATCAAGACTAATTTCTGAAGCATCCTCAATTACGATTGACTTAGGATATTCATTTCCGTCCATATATGCAATACCATATTTTCCATTATTTGAATTGATTTCAATTGTATTGTTTTCGTTGATGGAAAATGTTAAAGGCTGTTCGGGAAGTGACCTAATAATGTCAGTTAGTAATTTTGCTGGGATAGCTATCTTAACATTTAAACTTGACTCAATAGATAATTTACTTGTTAACGATGTCTCTAAATCAGATGAAGTAATATTTAACTCATTATTCTCAATTTCAAAAAGAAAATTATCTAAAATAGGCAATGTGTTATTAGTGTTAAGGATAGTTCCTAAAACTTGTAAATTTTTCAATAAATCAGAGCTCGATACAATAAATTTCATATTTATAAAGATATTCTATTTGACTTGTAATTTAAAATTAAATTATTAACATTTATTTAAAAATAATTGAGATTGTATCACCGTAATTCAATCCAAATAAAGTCTTAGCTGAGCCAACAGTTGATGGATTGCTTTTATAAATACCAAGTTCTAAATATCCTGAATTATTAAAAATTGCAATTTTTTTACCTTCTTCTTCTCTATATATTTTTTCTTTATTAAAATTTATTGCTTCAGTATAACTATTATAAATATTGTCAAAAATTATACTTCTTGCATTTATTGAAAAATTTCTGTCTTTTCTATATTCTTCAAAAACTCTTTTAGAAATATTTGTTACAATATTACCGTAATTGTCTATATAAATAACATTTCCTAAAATTTGATTTTCAGATTTAATTCTAATTTTTAAATCTTTTAACTCTTTTAATTTATTAATTTCATTACCTACTAAATTTATATTTCCTCCTCTATGAACGTGAGATGCAACTTTTGAAAAAACATCAAATTTATTTCCTTCAAAAGTTATTGCAATAACCTTATTAGGTCTTAATTCTTCAGATATTAATGATAATATTCCATTGTTTGCAGTAACAAAATAATGTTCGTCAAAGATAGCTACTATAAGTTCTTGCTCTGGTGTTTTATCAGCATCTACATCAATAATATGAATAGTTCCTCTAGGAAAACTCTTATACGAATTCTTAATAATATATGAAGCTTCGAGAATATTAAAAGGTGAAACTTCGTGTGAAATATCAACTATGATAGGATTTTCTAGTTGAGAATGTAGTAATCCTTTAAGATAACCTTTAGTGAAATCTTTATTTCCATAGTCACTTGTAATTGAAATAATTGACAATTTTTTAAGAGATTAGTAATATTATATTTTATAAATTTACTCAATTACTTAATTATTGTAATTTTTTTGGAAAAATTTGAATACTACATTAAAGAAATTCATCCATCAGATTTTTTTAATAGTGAAATTGATATAATCAAAAATCTCAAAAAAAAATTTAAGGAATTAAAATTTATTTCTAAAGGTGATAAGCTTATTATTGAAGGTCAGTCTGATGAAATAATAAAAGTTTGTGTAATTCTTGATAATCTAATTTATTTTATTAAAAAAAATGAAAATATAAATGAATCTAATATCATTGAAATTCTTAATGGTAATGGTGATAAATTGCTTCAATCAGAAAATGGAAGAGTGATATTATATGGTGTTAATAAGAAAAAGATTAAAGCACATACTTTAAATCAAATTAAACTTGTTGAGTCTTTTGAAAGAAATGATATGGTTTTTGCAATAGGACCAGCTGGAACTGGAAAAACATATACAGGAATTGCTATAGCAGTAAAAGCATTAAAATCAAAAATTGTAAAAAGAATTATTTTAACAAGACCTGCAGTTGAGGCTGGAGAAAATCTTGGGTTTCTTCCTGGAGACTTAAAAGATAAATTAGATCCTTACATGCAACCCTTATATGATGCATTAAAAGAAATGATTCCTGTTGAAAAACTAGAAGATTATATAAAAAGAGGAATTATAGAAATTGCTCCT
>JAYNRW010000041.1:0-1737 GCA_038114965.1 Flavobacteriaceae bacterium
GGCTGTTGGTAATTCAGATAGAAACATCTATCCGATTCCATCCTCTGCATTATTATCAAATCCTAATTTAACACAGAATTCAGGATACTAATATTTCAATAAGTTAATATTATTAAAAAGAGGGCATTTGCCCTCTTTTTTTATTATTCTAATGTTTAAATTTGTCTTTATAATTGGTTTTTAGTGTTTTATGTTTTAAAAATTTATGATTAAAAGATTTATTCCATTAATTCTATTTTTATATTCATGTGATACACAGGAAACTCTCTTTTACGAGGTTGAAGACTCAGGAATTGAATTCATTAATCAATTATCTCCAAGTGTATCATTTAATATTTTAAACTATTTATATTATTATAATGGTGGTGGAGTTTCAATTGCAGACTTTAACAATGATAATCTTCCAGATATTTATTTTACATCTAATCAATCTTCTGATAAACTTTATTTAAATAAAGGGAATTTATCTTTTTCTGATATAACACTTCAATCAAATTTAAATAATACTAATGGTTGGACTACAGGATCTACTGTTGTAGATATAAATAACGATGGACTATTAGATATTTATATAACTAAGGTTGATATTGAAAATAATAAAGGAAGAAATTTACTTTTTATTAATCAAGGTAATGTAAATGGAATTCCTTTTTTTTATGAAGATGCTTCAACTTATGGCCTGGATATTTCTAGTTTAGGTACTCATGCAATTTTTTTTGATTTAGATAATGACCTTGATCTAGACATGTTTCTAGTTAATCATTCAATTCATCCATCTTCAAATTATGGAAATGGAAAGATAAGAAGATCATTTGATGAAAAATCAGGTGATAAAATTTTTGAGAATATTGAAGGTAAGTTTTATGATGTATCTGAATCTACAGGTATTTATCAAGGTAAAATAGGTTACGGTCTCGCAGGATCTGTAGGTGACTTAAATAATGATGGATATTCTGATATTTACATTGGTAATGACTTCTTTGAAAACGATTATTTGTATATAAATCAAGGTAATAAAAAGTTTAAAGAAATGATTTCTTCGGACAAAAGTTATCTTGGACATACTACCCACTTTTCAATGGGTAATTCTATTAGTGATATAAATAATGATGGTCTTTTAGACATAATTTCACTTGATATGCTTCCTGAAGATATATATACATATAAATCTTCAGGTGTTGAATACCCATATCAAACATATATGCAGTACTTAAACAATGATTATAGCCCTCAATTTATGCAAAATACTCTTCATCTTAATAGCGGGAATGACTTTCATGAAATTGCTTACTTAAGCGGTATATCTGCCTCAGAATGGTCATGGACTCCCCTTGTTGTGGATTTTGATTTAGATGGATATAAAGACTTGTTTATAACTAATGGAATACTTGGTGCAACGAACGATATGGACTACATAAATTTTATTTCAAATGAAGATATACAATCTAGGCTGGGTTTGGATATGGACAAAAAAGATCTTGAACTATCTAATTCAATACCTCAAAAAAAAGTAAAAAATTACATTTTTAAAAATAATAAAGATTTGACATTTTCAAATGAAACTGAAAGTTGGTTTGATTTATCTGAAACATTTAGTAATGGAGCAGCTTTTTCTGATTTGGATAATGATGGTGATATTGACATTGTAATAAATAATTTAAATTCAAAAGCTCAAGTATTTGAAAATAGATTAAAGATTAAAAAGTTCATTAAATTTAAATTTAATGGACCCAAAAA
>JAYNRW010000041.1:1747-11306 GCA_038114965.1 Flavobacteriaceae bacterium
ACTGTGATAAAAATCTTTTCTGAGGATGAAACCTTAATAGAACATAATTATACCTCTAATGGTTATCTTTCTTCTAAAGAACCTTACATACATTTTGGAATTGGAAATAAACAAATTGATTCTTTGCATGTTATATGGCCAGATAAAAAGTTTCAGAAAATTATAAATATTTTACCTAATCAATCATATGTAATTGACTATAAAGATTCAAAAACATTTTATGATTTTAATAATGTTTCCAATAAAGATTTTCTTAAAAATGCTAATATCCAGATTGATTTCAATCATGATGAGAGATCATCTGTCGAATTTAATCGTGATCCAATAATTCCATATTCATCAAATAATGAAGGTCCAGACCTAAGTATTGGAGATATTAATAATGATGGATTAGATGACTTATTTATTAGTGGTGCAAAAGGTCAAGCATCAAAAGTTTTTATTCAACAGGTAAATGGAGAATTTGAATTAGAGTTTTCTGAAATTTTTGATCAATCAAAATCAGCTGAAGATATTTCAAGTGTTTTCGTTGACGTTAATTCAGACAGTTATCTCGATTTAGTTGTAGTATCAGGTGGAAACGAATTTAAAGAAGGAAAGAATCTAAAGCCAAGACTATATATAAATGAAAAAGGTAAGCTAAAAATTGATAAAAGAAATTTTAGTAAAATAGAGATAAATGCTTCAAAAGTAATTGCTGTTGATTATGATAATGATGGTGATCAAGATTTATCAATTTTTTCTGATAATAAAAATCTAGAGTTTGGTTCTAATCCTTCTCAGTATATTTTTTCTAATGATGGTAAAGGCCTGTTTACTGATGTTACTGAAATGGTTTTACCTGATTTAGTAGATTATGGAAGTGTGAAAGATGCTGAATGGATTGATATTGATTTAAATGGTTATAAAGACCTTATTTTAGCTGGATTCTGGGAACCAATAAGAATTTTTTATAATAATGGTGGTTATTTAACAGATTCTTTTAGTAATGGTCTAGATATGTCAAACGGATTATGGAATACTATTAAAATTCATGATTTTGATAAAGATGGAGATTTAGATATGATTGCAGGTAACTGGAGTTTAAATACAAGATTAAAGGCTTCAAAAGAATTTCCTATTACACTTTATAAAAATGATTATGATAATAATGGGAAAATAGACCCAGTTATTGGATATTATGAAAAAGGAAAAGAAACAGTCTTTGCTTCAAAAGATGAAATTGTAAAACAAATACCATTAATAAATAAAAAATATCTTTCATATAGAAAATTTGCTTCAGCAAATTTTAATGATATTTT
The DNA here is from genome assembly GCA_038114965.1 of Flavobacteriaceae bacterium. Classification (GTDB taxonomy): domain Bacteria; phylum Bacteroidota; class Bacteroidia; order Flavobacteriales; family Flavobacteriaceae; genus Eutrophosalina. The sequence goes on from JAYNRW010000041.1 coordinate 3,049, forward strand.
TTCTAAAAAGAAATTAAATCAATCAAATAAAAAAAAGATTTATCATCTAGAATCTGCTTACTTTGAAAATGATGGTTCCAATAATTTTGAGATTATACCTTTGCCTATTTTAGCTCAAATATCCTCAGTCAATTCAATATTTATCAAAGATTTTAATGAGGATGGTTTATGTGACCTTTTTATTGTTGGTAATAATCACCAAATTAGTACTCAATTAGGTAGACTTGATTCATCTTCAGGACAAATTTTAATTAACAATGGGAATTTTTTTGATATTAAATTAAATAATAATTTTAAGGTTGCTGGATCAGCAAGAGATATTAAAGAAATTATAATTAATAACAAAAAATTTTTAATAGTTTCAATTAATGATGATAAACCTCAACTTTTAGAAATTTTATAGTATGAAAAGAGTTATTTATTATATGACTATTCTAATTTTGGCTTCTTGTAATTCTGATAGTATAATATCTGAAGAAGAAAGCGAAAAGTTATTTTCACTGATGGATCCATCATATACTGGAGTTGATTTTGAGAATAAAGTAGTTAACGAAAAAGATTTCAATATTTTTAAATATAGAAACTATTATAATGGTGGTGGTGTAGCAATTGGGGATATTAATAATGACTCATTACCAGATATTTATTTTACTTCTAACAAAGGAAAAAATAAACTTTATCTCAATAAGGGTAATCTTAAATTTGATGATATTTCTAAGTCTGCGGGTATTGAAGGAAATAAACCATGGTCAACTGGTGTTATGATGGTTGATATAAACAATGATGGATTATTAGACATATATGTTAGTAATGCTGGCATTATGGAGGGAGATAATCATGATAATGATTTATATATAAATAATGGAGATTTAACCTTTAAAGAAAGCGCTGAAGAATATAATCTTGCCAATACAGGTTTCTCTACTCATGCAACTTTTTTAGACTATGATAAAGATGGAGACTTAGATGCATACATTCTTAATAACAGTAATATACCTGTTACGAGTTTAGGTTACTCTGAGCAAAGAGATTTAAGAGCACAAGAATGGGAAAATGTTCCAAAAATTTTTAGAGGTGTAGGGGATATGCTTTTAAGAAATGATAACGGGAAATTCGTTGATGTAAGTGAAGAATCTGGGATTTATGGAAGTTTAATTGGATTTGGATTAGGAGTTATGACTAGTGATATAAATGGAGATTCATATCCAGATATTTATGTATCCAATGATTTTTATGAAAGAGATTATTTGTACATAAATAATAAGGACGGAACCTTTACAGAAGATATAATGAATTGGACCTCACACCTATGTCTTTCTGCAATGGGAATTGATATGGCTGACATAAATAATGATGGATTAATTGATATTTTCATCACAGATATGCTCCCAGAGGAAGACAAAAGGGTCAAATCTGTTATGGAATTTGAAGGATATAATGTATATAAACTAAAACAAAGTAAAGGGTTTTATCAACAATACATTCAAAATACTCTTCAATTAAATAATGGAAATGAAACATTTTCTGAGATTGCTTATATAAGTGGCGTTGCTGCTACTGATTGGAGCTGGGCTGGATTGATGTTTGATATGGACAATGATGGTTACAGAGATATATTTGTTACTAATGGAATTAACCATGATCTTACTGATATTGATTTTGTTAATTTCTTTGCTGATGAAATCATTCAGGATATGGCTCTTACCGGAAGAAAACAAGCTATAGATTCAATAATTGATAAAATGCCAATAAAGCCTCAAGCGAATTATGCTTTTAGAAATAATGGTGATTTAACTTTTGATAATGCAAATAAAGATTGGGGTTTTGAAACTAAAACATTTTCAAATGGAGCAGCCTATAGTGATTTAGATAATGATGGTGATCTTGACTTAGTTATTAATAATGTTAATATGAAGTCCTTTATTTATAAAAACAATTCAGAAAAATTAGATCATAATTATATTCAATTTGATTTAAAGGGTGCAGAAAAAAATCCATTTTCAATTGGTTCAAAAATTATGTTGTATGCAGAAGGTCAAAAATATATTCAAGAGCTGATCCCCTCGCGTGGATTTCAATCTTCTATGGAATATATTCAGACAATTGGACTTGGAAATATAGAAAAGATAGACTCTGTAAGGATAATTTGGCCCAATGATAAAACTTTATTGTTAAAAGATGTTGGTGTAAATCAAAGACTAACACTTAATATTAATGATACTAGTAATAAATATATTGGTCCTAATGAAGATTCTAATCAAACACTTGTTAAGGAATTAGTAAATGAGAATATGTTTAAACATTCAGAAAATTCTTTTTCTGATTTTGACTACGAAGGCTTAATATATAAGTTATTATCTCAAGAAGGTCCTGCGTTTGCAACCGGTGATATTAATTTAGATGGTTTAGATGATGTATTTATAGGTGGGGCCAAATATCAAAAATCTATGATATATTTAAATCAAGGAGAAAGTCTTGTCGAATTACCTCAGGAAATTTTTAAAAACATTAATGGCGTTGATCATACGGCTGCTTCATTTTTTGATTCTGATGGTGATGGAGATCTAGACTTAGCAGTTGGGTTTGGAGGTAATGAAATACAAGATGAATTTAGATATACATTAAAAATTTACTTAAATGATGGAACTGGTAATTTTAAAGAATCTGAATTTAAAGGTAAATCACTTAAAACTAATATTTCAGTCATTAAACCTGCAGACTTTGATTTAGATGGAGATACTGATTTATTTGTTGGATCAAGGAGTGTTGTTGGAACATTTGGTATTGATCCAAAACATCAAATTTTAGAAAATATTAATAATGAATTATTTATTGATTCTACAGAAAAAATTGCCTACACCCTTAATGAAGTCGGTATGGTAACTGATGCTGAGTGGACTGATTTAAATAGTGATGGTGTCTTAGAACTGATCACAATCTCTGATTGGGGAAATATAAACATTTTTGTTAATAATAATGGTTTTTTACAAAAAACTAGTTCAAATATTGGTATGCTCAATGGGTCATGGGAAGCAATTGAGGTCGCAGATTTAGATAATGATGGTGATCAAGATTTAATACTAGGTAATCAGGGAGACAATACCCTTTATAAAGGATCACTTTATAATCCCATGAGAATGTGGATTAATGATTTTGATAATAATGGAACTATTGAACAAATAATGACACAATATTATAATGAGGGTAATTACCCTTTACATATGAAGAAGGAGCTTACAAATCAAATTGTAAAGTTGAAAAAAGATAATCTTAAGGCAAATGATTATGCTTCAAGAACTATTGATCAATTGTTTGATCAAGATATTCTTGATAATTCAATTGTCAAAGAGCTTAACTATACAAAAACTATTGTCGCTGAGAATTTAGGTGATTTTCAATTTAATATAATTGATCTTCCTAATCAAGTTCAATTTTCTTGTGTGATAGATATTGAAACTATTGATATAAATGGGGATGGGTTTCTTGATATAGTTATGGGAGGAAATAATTACGAGTTCAAACCACAATATTCAAGAATGGATTCAAATTATGGAACAGTTTTACTTAATAATGGAAATATGGACTTTAAATGGTTAGACTATACAAAAAGTGGTTTCTTTATAAAAGATGAAATAAAGCATTTAAAAAGTTTAGAAAATATAAATGGAGATAAATTAATTATTGCTGCAATAAATAATAATAAGCCTAAGATTTTTCAAATTAATGAATAATAAACATTTCCTTTTTTTAACTATTATATTAATTACATCTTGTAATAATAATAAAGTTTTTAAAATAATTTCACCTGAAAACTCGGGAGTTGAATTTAGAAATGATGTAAAGGAAACCCAGAGTTTGAACATACTCGATTATTTATACTTTTATAATGGGGGAGGGGTATCCATAGGAGATATTGATAATGATGGTTTTGTTGATATTTTTTTCACATCAAATCAGGGCCCAAATAGATTATATAAGAACCTTGGTAATTTAAAATTTCTTGATGTTTCAGTCTCAGCTGGAATAACTGGAAATAGTTCATGGTCAACTGGATCTAACATGATCGATATCAATAATGATGGACTTTTGGACATTTACATATGCTCTGTTGTTGGTATAAACGGTTTTTTTGGCAATAATGAGCTTTATATAAATAATGGTGATTTAACATTTACTGAAAGTGCTTCTAAATATAACCTTGATTTTCAATCTTACAGCTCATCTACTGCTTTTTTAGATTATGATAATGATGGAGATCTAGACATGTATCTTCTTAATCATGCAATACATACACCTGAATCTTTTGGAAATGTTAATTTAAGAAATCAAAGGAATATGTTAACTGGAGATAAACTCCTAAGAAATGATAATGGAAAATTTATTGATGTCAGTTCAGAATCTGGAATATACGGTGGAGTTAATGGATATGGACTGGGAGTTTCTATATCAGATTTTAATCAAGATGGTTTTCCAGATATTTTCGTAGGTAATGATTTTCATGAAGATGATTATTTTTACATTAATAATCAAGATGGTACCTTTTCTGAAAAGTCTAGAGATTATTTTAATTATTCATCTCGTTTTTCAATGGGAAATGATAATGCAGATCTTAATGGAGATGGTTTTCCAGAAATTTTGTCTTTAGATATGCTTCCCGAAGATGAAAAGGTATTAAAATCCACAGAGGGTGATTATAATTTTCAAATACAAAATTTAATTACTAATCAATACGGTTATCATCTCCAGTATACTAGAAATATGTTATTTAAAAATAATATTGATAAAAAGTTTTCTGAAATTGGTTTAATATCAGGTGTTGCAGCCACAGATTGGAGTTGGAGTTCTTTATTTGCAGATTTTAATCAAGATGGTCTTCAAGATTTGTTTATTTCAAATGGAATTCCAAAAAGACCAAATGATCTTGATTTTATAAAATTTGTCTCAAGTGATCAAATTAGAAATAAAATTGATAATACTAGATAAGTTGATAAGGAAGCTCTTGAATTGATGCCAGAAGGTTATGCAAAAAATTATTTTTTTGAAGGATCAGATGGAATAACTTTTATAAATGTTTCTGATTTATGGGTAAAACAAGGCAAAACGGTTTCTGGAGCATCTGCTTATGGAGATTTAGATAATGATGGTGACCTAGATTTAGTGGTAAATAATTTTAATGATTTTGCAGATATTTACATTAACAAAACAAATAAATCAAGAAATTATATAAAAATAAAATTAAAATATTTAGAAAAAAATATCTTAGGAATTGGAACAAAAGTTTATGCATATTACAATAATTCATTATCATATAAAGAAATGTATACGGCAAGAGGATTTCAATCCAGTTCTGAACCAATAATACATTTTGGTCTTGGAGATATTCAAAAAATTGATTCTTTACGAATCATTTGGCCAAATAAGAAGTCTAAAGTTTTAAAAAATGTTATTCCTAATCAAACTCTTGAAATTACTTATAGTTATAATGATAATGATTATTTAGATTTTTCAAAATCTAATAATGAATATTTGTTTCAAAAAAATGATAATAATTTAGGTATAGATTTTAATCATATTGAGGATAATTATACTGACTTTATTCGTCAAAAACTTATACCATTTAAATTTTCAGATCGTGGACCCGCATCTGTTGTTGGAGATATCAATAACGATGGTAAGCAAGATATTTTTTTTGGAGGGTCTAAACTTTTAAAATCAAAATTTTTTCTACAGGGTAATAGTAAGTTTTATGAAAAAGATTTTTTAGATGTCATAAATGATTCAATATCAGAAGATGTTTCAGCTTTAATTGAAGATTTTAACAATGATGGTATGAACGATTTATTGATTGGAACTGGTGGTGCTGATTACTCAAATAAATCATTTGCTTTAAAAAATAATTACTATACTTCAAATGGAAAAGAATTAATAAAACAAACTTTTACAGATACATATAATAATAATTCAACACTGATTTCATCCGATTATGATAATGACGGAGACCTAGATATATTTGTGGGAAATCATATGATTACTAATGATTATGGAAGAATTCCAAATTCCTATTTATTAAATAATGACAATGGTGTTTTTAATATTTCTTCTGATTTAAAAGAAGACAATAAGTTGGGTATGGTAACAGATGCCATTTGGACTGATTTTAATAATGATGGGGTTAAAGACCTTATAATTGTTGGAGAGTGGATGACTCCAATTTTTATTAAAAATAATAATGGAAATCTTAAAATAGTAGACATGATCGATAAAAATTTAAATGGGTTGTATCAGTCAATTCAAGAATTTGATATAGATGATGATGGTGATTTAGATTATTTACTTGGTAATTGGGGACTAAATTCAAAATTTATTGCTGATGATAATTATCCAATGTATATGTATTATGATGATTTTGATTCAAATGGAAGCACTGAAACAATTATTTCAATTAATAAAAATGGAAAATATTATCCAATTGAAAACCTTGATAATTTATCATCTCAATTAGTTCATTTGCGAAAAAAATTTAATAACTATAAAGAATTTGCAGGTAAAAAAATAGACGAAGTACTAGGTAAAGAAAAGTTAGAAAAATCTAAAATTTTTATGGTAAATAATCTTAAGTCAGGTTATCTTCAAAATAATGGATCTAAATTTGATTTTGTGCCTTTTGACAATCGTCTTCAAGTTTCCCCAATAACATCTTTTCTTAGATATGATTTTGACTCTGATAATAAGGATGAAGTACTAATTGCTGGAAATTATCATGGAGTAAAACCTTTTCATGGTATATTAACATCAATGAACTCATATCTTGTTGAGTCAAATAAAAGTATTATTGATGGAGCAAATATTGGATTAGATTTAATAGGTAAGTCTGTAAGAAATATGAATATTATTAATTTTGAAACTGATAAATATCTAATTGTAACAATTAATGACTCAGATGTTGAAATATACAAAATCAAAAAAAATGACTAATAAACTTAAATTTATTATAATAATTGCTTTATTTATCACTTCATGTTCTAAGAAAGTTCCCATTATAATTACACCAGATGACTTTCATGCTTCTGTTGATAAATCTACTAATGTCATGGTGCATGATATTTTTTCTCCCCCTGTTGCAAGTAGGGTATATGTTTATCCAAATATTGCAGCATACTCAATAATTCAAAAAAAATCAGAAAACTACAAGTCTTTAGTTAACTTTCTAGACAATTTTCCTGAAATAAATGATCCAAACGATTCTGATGCGGTAAACTATGATTTATCAGCATTAATAGCACACATGGAGATTTCAAAACAATTAATTTTTTCTGAATACATGATGACTGAATTTAGGGATAGTTTATATGAAAAATGGAAAAATCAAAATAGAGTAGAATTTAAAAAATCAAAAGATTATGCTTTAAAAGTAGTAGATGTTATATCTGAATGGATGAATCAAGATAATTATAATCAAACTAGAACTATGCCAAAATTTATGGTTGATCCGTCTAATATTGAAAGATGGCAGCCTACACCTCCTTCATATATGGATGGAATTGAACCTCACTGGAATAAAATTAGACCTTTTGCTTTAGATTCTTCAAGTCAGTTTAAACCCAACCCTCCACCAAAATTCTCCATGGATAAAAATTCTAACTTTTATAAAGAATTAAAAGAAGTTTATGAAATTACTAATAAAATAACTTTATTAGGAGATGAATCTGAAGAAATAGCAATTGCTCAATTTTGGGATTGTAATCCTTATGTATCCGTTACTAGAGGTCATATGATGTTTGCAACAAAAAAAATTAGTCCTGGTGCACATTGGATTGGTATTACAAAGATTGCAACAAAAAAAAATAATCTAAATTTAGATGATACTATTCACGCTTACACTAAAGTCTCAATTGGAATTGCAGATGCTTTTATAAGTAATTGGGATGAAAAGTATAGAAGTAATCTTGTTAGACCTGAAACCCTCATTAATAACTATTTTGATTCAGAATGGAAGCCAATTCTTCAAACTCCACCTTTTCCTGAATATACAAGTGGACATTCAGTAGTATCAAATGCATCCTCTGTAATTTTAACTAATATTTTTGGAAATGATTTTTATTTTGAAGATAATACAGAGGTAGAGTATGGATTACCGATTAGGACTTTTAATTCATTTGAACATGCAGCTTCAGAAGCTGCAATTAGCAGGCTTTATGGAGGTATTCATTTCAGGTCTGCAATCGATGAAGGAATTATTCAAGGAAAAAAAATTGGTA
>JAYNRW010000042.1:0-11083 GCA_038114965.1 Flavobacteriaceae bacterium
ACGCTACGCCCCGAAAAACGGTTGCTAAGATATAACACTTTCCTATAAGAACAAACAAAAAAAATAATTGTTGATAAACAAGAATTAATTGATTTGAAAAAAGCTCAATAAAAATGATTTTTATCTTAATTTTGGCGCATGTCAATTGAAAAACTTAAGACCTTAATCATTGGTTCTGGACCTGCAGGATACACTGCTGCAATTTATGCTTCACGAGCCGATTTAAAACCAGTACTTTATACAGGAATGGAACCAGGTGGTCAACTAACAACAACTACCGAAGTTGATAATTTTCCAGGATACCCAAAGGGAATTGATGGTCCTCAAATGATGATGGAATTAAAAGAACAAGCTGAAAGATTTGGTACCGATGTAAGAATTGGTGAAGTTACCAAGGTTAATTTTAAAGATAATAAAGATGAATATCATGAAGTTGTAGTTAATAATGAAACTATAATTCAAGCAAAAACTATTATCATATCAACTGGTGCTAGTGCTAAATATTTAGGTATAGAAAGTGAACAAAGACTAATTGGAGGAGGAGTATCAGCATGTGCTGTTTGCGATGGCTTTTTTTATAAAGGTCAAGAGGTTGCTATTGTAGGTGGGGGAGACACTGCCGCTGAGGAGGCAACTTACTTATCTAATATATGCTCCAAAGTAACTATGTTAGTTAGAAGAGATGTTATGAGAGCCTCTAAAGCAATGCAACATCGAGTCAATTCCAAGGAAAATATTGTAGTAAAATATAATACTGAAGTTGTTGAGGTTATTGGCGAAAATGTTGTTGAAGGTTTAAAAATGATAAACAATAAAACTAATAAAACTGAAAACATTGATATTACTGGCTTTTTTGTTGCCATTGGACATAAACCTAATACTGATATTTTTAAAGGACAATTAGATATGGATGATACTGGATATATTATTACCAATGGAAAATCTACAAAAACTAACAAACCTGGAGTTTTTGCCTCTGGAGATGTTCAAGATAAAGAATATAGACAAGCAGTTACTGCTGCTGGGACTGGTTGTATGGCAGCTTTAGATGCCGAAAGATACTTAGCGTCAATTGGTTTTTAATGTTTTCTTATAATACTTTTTTGTTTTTTAAATTACCATCTGCATATTGGTCTGGTGTCAGAGTTAAATCTGTTGATGACAAAGAGTGTAAAGTTACGGTCAAACTGAGTTGGTTTAATAAAAATCCATTTAAATCTATTTTTTGGGCGGTTCAAGGAATGGCTGCTGAGCTAACAACAGGAATGTTGGTAACAAAAGAGATTAGAGAAAGAAATGTAAATATTTCAATGCTAGTAACTTCAAACTCTTCAAAGTTTTTAAAAAAAGCAACAGGTAGAATTACCTTTTCATGTGATCAAGGCTTTGATGTAAAGAAAGTTTTTGATGAACTTGATAAGGAAAATTCTACAAGTAAAATTTTACTTTTTTCAAAAGGTATTGATGAGGCTGGTGATATTGTCTCAGAGTTTGAGTTTGAATGGAGTTTAAAAAGAAGATTTTAACTTTTTTTAAACACTTATTTATCTAAATTTTAATACATTTATTTTATGCCTCGTAAAGTTTTTGACTATACTAAAAATGTTCTTATAAAAGTTAGTTTCAGTGTTTCACTTTTTAAAAAGGAATTAAAAAAAGCTTCAAAAGTTCTGCTTCCTCATGAATACGAAGAACTTATATTGTGGGTTGAACATTATATTACGAGACATCCACATTTAATAGGAGCGATTTAGTTTATAATTGAAACTTTAATTTTTATATTTTCTATTGGCCACTCTCTTTTATCTGTCTCAAGGTTACATATAATATCAACTATATCCATCCCTCTAATTACTTTTCCAAAAGGTGTATAATTTTTATCTAAATGGTAGGCTCCATTTTTACTTTGAACAATAAAAAACTCATAAGGTGAAGCTAATTTATATGGATTATCTATATCGCTACTTGGAATTGAAAGTATCCCTCTGTGATGTTTAAAACCTTTGTTAGAATCTGGTGGTAATAGATATCTGCCAATATTTCTCCTTCTTTTAGATATCTCATAAGAGTCTGAATTACCACCTTGAATTATAAAATCCTTTACAACCCTATGAAAAGATGTTCCATCAAAATATTTTTTCTTAGTTAAATAAATGAAATTTGCTCTATGATATGGGGTTTCATTAAATAATTCAATATCAATATCTCCATATTTTGTTTCTATTCTGATTTTATTTTCTTTATTATTCTTTCCATATTCAAAAAAGAAAGGGATTGCATTTTTATCATTAAGAATAAATATTTTTTCTTCTTTTTTTGAAATTGATTTTATAACTTTTTTTGCAGGTGGTTTTATTTGCTTGTTTTGTACAGTTTTCTTTTCATTACAAGAAATAAATACTATTAGAAAACTTAGAATAAATCTTTTATGGAATTTAATCATTTGAAAAATATCATTTTAAAATTAAAAAATAAATCTTTACCAGGTATTCATTCACATAGATCTTTAGTCCCTTCAAACAGAGTTCAACAATTAAATAAAATTAAGTTTATTGAAAATTATAAAAGAGCAAGTGTAGCCTTAATTATTTATCCTGATGAAAATGAAATTGCAAGATTAGTTTTAATTCAAAGAAGTAAATATGAGGGAGTACATTCTGGACAGATTTCCTTTCCTGGTGGTAAATAAGAAAAATTAGAGACATGTTTTATGGAAACAGCCCTTATAGAAACAAGGGAAGAAATTGGAGTTGACACTAATTCATTTATTGCAATTCAAGAACTGAGTAATATTTACATCCCTCCTTCTAATTTTATGGTATATCCTTTCTTGTTTCTATCTAATTCCAATTTAGATTTTAGTATAGATAAAAAAGAGGTTATAGATTTAATAACACCTACAGTAGATCAAATTTTGAGTTTTGAAATTTTAAATGGTGAATTCGGAATAAATAAAACAATAAACCCTTATTTTGATTTTCAAAGTAAAAGAATATGGGGAGCTACAGCTATGATTTTAAAGGAATTAATTGACTTGTTGGTTAAATAATAATAATATATTTGCCCCTCAATCTATATTAGAGTGTCAATATTTAAAAAAAATCCATTTGGTCATAATCTTTATATAAAAAAATGGTTAATTAGAATTTTTGGATGGTTGACTCACAGAAGATTCAAAGGTTTTAATCAGTTAAAGATTGAAGGTTCTGAAATTTTAAATAATCTACCTGAAAATAAAGTATTATTTGTTTCCAATCATCAAACCTATTTTGCTGATGTGGTTGCTATGTTTCATGTTTTTAATGCAAGTCTCAGTGGAAGAGAAAATTCAATTAAAAATGTTGGATATCTGTGGAATCCAAAATTAAATATCTATTATATTGCTGCAAAAGAAACTATGAAGGCAAATATTGTCACAAAATTGATGGCATATGCTGGATCAATTTCTATTCAAAGAACTTGGAGAGATAAAGGGAAAGATGTAAATAGACAAGTAAAATTTAGTGATGTTTCAAATATTGGAAAAGCACTTGATGATGGTTGGGTGATTACATTTCCTCAAGGAACTACAACACCTTTTAAACCTATTAGACGTGGAACAGCTCATATAATTAAGACTTTTAAGCCAATTGTTATTCCTATTGTAATTGATGGTTTTAGAAGATCTTTTGACAAGAAAGGAATTAGAATTAAGAAAAAAGATATTCTTCAGTCAATGGAAATTAAAGAACCATTAAAAATTGATTATGAAAAGGATTCTTTTGAGTCAATAATTGAGAAAATTGAATATGCAATAGAACAACATTCTTCTTTTTTAAAAGTAATACCTAAAGAACAGTTGGAAGAGTATGAAAGTATAAACAAGAAAAGAGAATTTTAATATATAATACCTCCACAAACAATTCTCTTGCCAGCTGCGCCTGATGGCTGACTTATATAATCATCGATTCCTTGATGGATAATTACAGCTTTACCGATTATGTTTTTTGTTTCATCTTCACAATCAATACACCATAAGTCTGTTTCAAACTTAATTGTTGCATGTCCAATATTATCTGCTAAAAAATTTCCAATATCGCCTCTGTGAAATCCAGTTTCTGAACCCCATTTTCCATGATTTTCAAATGTTGGGTTCCAGTGCCCACCTGTTGACGTACCATCTTCAGATGAACAGTCTGCTTTTTCATGTAGATGAATAGCATGTTCTCCAGGAGATAAATTAAAAACATGTGCCTCCATATAAACTTTATTTTCTTTTTGAATGAACGATATGTTTCCTGAAACTCCTGAACTATTTTTGGCATTTAATTTAATTTTAATCAATTTTTGTTCATTATTATTACATGAAAAAATCAAAATTAAAAACATTGTGATTTTGAAATAAATAGTCATTTTCATAATTATATTAAATTTACCTCGTGAATTCTAAAATTAATAATTTATTTTTCTTTTTTTCAATTCTTTTAATAATTAACTCATGTGGTTTATTAAAAGAATCAAATGGAGTTGTGAATTATAAATCAACTGATTTTAATAACAGTAGTGCACCCAAATCTCCAACTTATGAATCGTTAGATGATTGGTTAGTTCACCCTGAAAAGAAACAATTAAACTACACATATCTTTCTGAAAATAATAATTTACTTAAAGCTGATGTTTTTTTTGTAGTACCTACTTTATTTTCAGATAAAAGAAATACCTCATGGAATTCAAATATTTATGATGAGAAATTTTCTGAACTATTAATTGAATCATCTATTAAGTATCAAGCAACTGCTTGGTTAAATGCTGGTAATTTATATTCTCCAAACTATCGTCAAGCACATTTTAGAGTTTTTGATGAAAGATTCTGGCCTAATGGCGGTGAGGATGCGTACAACTTAGCCTATGAAGATATCAAGAAAGCCTTTGAAGTTTATTTAAAGAATTTTAATAAAGGCAAACCAATAATTATTGCTGGTCATAGCCAAGGTGCTGGCCATTTAAAAAGATTATTACAAGAGGTGTTTGATGGAAAAGAAATTGAAAATAAGCTAATAGCAGCATACTTGATTGGAACTAAGATCACAAAAGATGATTTTTTTTCACTTAAATTAATGAACACAGAAGATGAGATTGGCGGATATGTAACTTGGAATACATTCAAGGTGTTGAATAATGAGGATAAATATAACTTAACAGTAGATAGAGTTTGGTTGAACGATGCACAGGTAACTAACCCTATAACCTGGAGTAATTTTATAAGTAAAGATTATAATGATCACAAAGGTTTTTTGTGGTTAAATCAAAAAGTTTTCCCAAATACTATTATTATAGAATCTATTGATGAAGGTATTAATATAAAAACTCCTAAAATGGGATTTCCAAAAACCATATTGTTCTCAACTATAAAGGACTATCATAAAGGCGATATCAACCTCTTCTGGGAAGATATAAGAATCAATGCAATAAAAAGAACAAGAAAATACTTTGAAATAAATAACTAGATATTGTTAAACGACCATCCATCTCTCATATTTTCTTTGAGTAACTCATTAATTTCTATATCATTGGTTATCTTCATTTTTTCAGAATTATACTTTATTTTTCTTCCAAATCTTTGAGAAAGAACACCTAAAAGAGCCATTTCTGTCAAATCAGCTCCATAATTGAAATTTGATAATGGTTGATAATTATTTTTAACAGCATCAATCCACTCAAAAACAGGTGTTTCATCTCCCCATTTTAATCTTGGGATTTTTTGTGATGGTTTATTGTTTTTAAAATCTATCCACTCATCCTCAGAAACAAGAAGTTTAGGATTATTAGGTCTACCTCCTGTCATTAATGATTTTTCAGATCCAACCATTATCATACCGGCATTACCTAATTTTTCAATCCCCCAACTTTTATTAATATCAGGTTTAAAACCTCCTTCATACCACTTGAGAATTAGATCATCTTTGTTTTTTCTTTTGAACTTATAGGTTACCGTGGATTTTTCAGAAACAAATTTTTCTTTTGTCATTGGATTAGGCACAAAACCATCTATTTCATATGGCATTCCTAAATTAAGTGCCCAAAAAGGACCATCAAGAGTGTGACAAGACCAATCTCCTAATTGTCCATTACCAAAATCATAAAACCCTCTCCATGATTTAGGTGCATAAGCTGAATTAAAATCTCTATATTCTCTTGGTCCCAACCATAGATTCCAGTCAAGGTGATCTGGAATTTCATGTTTTGGAGGGGGAAATGATTTAGGTTTTGTCCAATAATGACCCGGTCTAAAGTTAAATTCACCTATCCATCCATGAACTTCATTAACTTCACCTAATACTCCTGCTTCGTACCATTCCTTAATTTCTCTTACTCCATTAGTTGTATGACCTTGGTTTCCCATTTGAGTAATTACATCATAATATTTTGAAGCTTTTTTTAATGTTCGACACTCCCATACATTGTGAGCTAATGGTTTTTCCATGTAAACATGCTTTCCAAGCTGCATTGAAATCATTGCAGGAGAGAAATGTGTATGATCTGGTGTACTAATGATTACAGCATCAATTTCCTTATGCATCTGATCAAACATTACTCTATAATCCTTAAACTTTTTTACACCAGGAAAAACTTCTTTGATCTTTTTATATCCATTTTTAGCTCTATTATCATCAACATCACACATTGCAACAATATTATCAGATCCAAAAACTTTCGAATAATTAGCAAATCCTCTTCCTCCAACACCTATCACAGCTATATTAAGTTTGCTATTCAAATTTTGACTAGACAGGTAGGATGGTAATAACGCAGTACCTGCTGTTAGAATCAATCCTTTTTTAAGAAAACTTCTTCTTTTATTATTCATGTTAAAATTTTCTGTAAGGCGAGTCTAAATACTCATTTGCTTCATTTTCCATGAATCTAGCTTTTTTACTGTCCCAATTTAAAGTCTTACCAGGAAATCTACCAGCAATAACACCAAGTAGAATAGTCTCAGTAAGTCTAGCAGAGTAGGAGAAAGGAGCTGTACATTTATCTTTACCTAAGCATGCATCTATAAACTGATGGTAATGAAGATGAGATTCACCTGCATAATCTCTAACAGGCACTTCACTTAAATCTCCATTATTGACAAAGTTTGAAACATCAAATTTTTTGTATTTACCATTTTCAATAAATTTTGGAATTTCCATAAAATGTGGTAATAATAATTTTTTTCCATTTTCACCAATAAACATAGCTCCCTGTAATGGCAGCTTATCATTATTTGGAAGTTTTAAATCTTTATGCTTACTAGGTGATCCTTTCCCATCTTCCCAAATCCATTTTAATTTTTCAGTTGTGTATTTTGTTCCAGGAAACTCATATTCAACATAATTTTCCTCAGGAAAACCATAGTTATTAGGTTTTCTACATTTATTTTTAATTGTCAGAGGAACATCTAAATTCAAAGCATTGTATGGTGTGTCAAATATATGAACGCCCATATCTCCCAATGTACCACATCCAAAATCTACTAGTTTTCTCCACATTCCTGGGTGATATATTTTTTCTTTGTATGATCTTTCTTCTGCAGTTCCAAGCCACAAATTCCAATCTAAATTTTCTGGAATTTGATCACTTCCTTCATGTACTGGTCCATCATATCCCCAATTCTTTGGAGACCAAGCTCTTACTGTACTTACTTTACCAATAAGACCTGATTGAATTAACAACGTTGCCAATTTATAATCATAAAAGGAGTGAACTTGAATACCCATTTGGGTTATCAAGTTTTTTTCTTCGGCTATTCTTCTCATTTCTCTAGCTTCAGACACATGGTGAGTTAAAGGCTTTTGACAGTAAACATGCTTGTTATTTTCCATTGCCATAATTGATGCAGGAGCATGTGTATGATCAGGTGTTGAAACAACTACAGCATCAATTTTGTCAGAAACTTCCTCAAATAACTTTCTATAATCTTTATATTTTTTTGCATTTGGAAAAGCTTTTCCTGCTTCATTTAAAGCATTGGAGTCAACATCACAAATTGCTACAACTTCAACACTTTTGTGAGATGCAATATCATCCAAATCTGCTTTTCCCATACCACCAACTCCAATATGAGCTGTTCTTACCACTGTTTTTGTGTTCTTTAAAAAATCAAAATTTGGTAAGAATGGTAGTGTGCCTAGCATTGATGTGTTCTTTATAAATTTTCTTCTATCTAACATACTATAATTTTTTTATTTTAATATTTCTAAACCATATTGGTGTATCGTGATCTTGTAAAGCAATATATCCATTTTTAAATTTTCCATAATCAGGAAAATCATCCCATTTACCTGAATTCCTTTTTGAATACCAATCCTCTGAATAGGGTACAAAAGAAAGTAATAGTTTTCCATTTAACCAATGTTCAGCCTTTTCTTTTGTGTAAATTATTCTTGATGAATTCCATTCTCCTGCAGGATTTAAACTTTTGTTGTCAATATTAGGCTCATGCATTGCGTAATCAGCACCAGATTTTTGCCAACTCTCTAACTTAGCATTATTAATTTCTTCCCAACCATCATCGTCAAGAATCTGATATTCAGGTGAAATTTCATATGGAGCATTATAACCTTCTTGTACATGGTAAAATACTCCGCTATTACCTCCCTTTGGAAGTTTCCACTCAAGGTATAATTCAAAATATTCAAACTGTTCTTTATGATAAATTATATCACCACCCCCAGACCATTCTTCTTCGAGTTTTAATTCAGTATCAAAAGTTAAATTTCCATCAACTGCTGCCCATTTATCTGGAATCGTTTCACCATTATAAGCCCTCCATCCATCAGTTGTTTCTCCATCAAATAAATAAATCCAATCAGAATCTTTTTTTGAACTACATGCTGTTAATAGTATAATTATAAACAACAGAGTATATTTTTTTATATTATTCATAGTTAAGTTTAATTTTTTCAAATAGTTTTAATTCAGCTATAAATTGCCAATCCATATTTAATGATTGATTTGCAGTATGATTATGGTGATCTTGATCAAGAAAATATGAATTATCTTTGTTTATATTTCTAGTTTTTGAATATACTTCTTCAAATTCTAGTCTTAAATCAGAAAACTTTTGATTTAATTTAAGTACTTCCTCAATTGAAATTTCTTCTTTATCAAAACTCTCCAATGTTAATAAGGCATCATAGCTAAATTTAGCTAGTTTAGCAACTTGCTCATATACATCTAAGGCATAGTTATTTCTAATTGTTTTTGTTTTTAATTCTTCAATTTTTTCTAAAATTATTTTAAGATTTGAAGAGTGATTTTTAGCTTTTTTAATTTTTTTAGAATTATTTTTTGTCCATTCACCTTTACTATTGTTATTAGGTAATTTAATTAAATGAGTTTCTATTGAGTTTTTATTCTTGCTAATTTGATTTCTATGTTTTTTTTCCACCACAAATAAATTAGCCCAATCTCTTATTGGATCATCAAGATCATCAATAAAGTTGTTATTGTTTTTTAGATAAGGAGAAAAGAATCTGTGACTAAATTTTTCTTTAAACTCATTTGAACTCAATTCTTTTCCATACCAAGTATAATTAGCAAAAGCATAGATACCTCTTTTGTATAATTCAAAATGAGGAGAGTCATCATCCCATAATGTTAATAATAACCCGTCTAATTTTTTTTCAACTGATGTTAAAGCAAATGATTTTATGGACTCAATATTACTATAATCTTGCGGCATTAATACCCATCTGGTTTGACCTGCGGTTGCTCCCATCACCTTTAAATTATTTTCCTTATACCAGTCTATGGTCTTTAGATTTCCTTCTGCCCAAGGAGAAAAATAATTCCATCTCATATAAATACAATTTTTTGGAAAATCATCAAGATATTCTGTTAATCTTTCTTCTTTATCAATCCAAATACTGTCTACTTTTTCTTTTGTAAGTTTTGTGTTTCTTGTAACCATCCAAACTCCTCCGTGTTTTAGATACATGTCATCCCAAAAGATGGGAATTCTATTATTTTGTTTTGCAAATTCTGAAACTTTATTTAGCCAAAGCAAGTTTAGTTCAAATCCTTTTTTCCCATTTCTGTCTATAACTTTAACCTCATCTCCACCTACATGTAAGTATTGTCCATAAGGAGTAGCATCTATTGCATCTTTATATAAGTCAAATTGAACCTCATAAGTTTCTGGATCGAGGGGATTGAATGCCCAATCATCATCGTATACATCTCTCAACTTTTTATATTTATCATGCTTCAAAATAAACGAAGCATGACCTAAACCTTGAATTAGCGGACTGATTTTAATATTTCTTTCATTTGCATATTCACTTAAGCTTTTCCACCAAGAAATAGAATAACTGTCTGGGGCAGCAATTGTTGGTCTTCTTTCATATCCAAGCTTATCCTCAAACTCTACTATTATTCCATTTATTTTAATTGAAGCCAATTCATCAATTAGTTTAAAATAATATTCCTTTTTCTCAGTATGATGTTTTACATCAATATGAATTGATCTATATTTTAAAGAGGGGTAGTCTTTAATTTTAACAACAGGTAAATTAATATTTTGATCTTTTGAGTCAGCTATTAACTGCCTTAATGAGTTAAAAGAATAAAAAAGTCCAGCTTCATCCTTGGCTGTAATGTCTATGCCATTTTTAGAAATATTCAAATAATATCCCTCTGCTGGAATATCTATTTCATTATTAATTTTAAATGATAAGTTGTTATTGTCAAAATCACCTTTTATTAATTTAAAAGAACTATCTAATAAAACTGGAAGGTCACTATTTGTTTCCGAATGAAAAACATATTCGGAATCATGATTAAGTGAAGATGATTCTCCACTAAATTCAATATTCTTGACTTTAGGTAATAAAACAAAGTTATCTACTATTTCATTACTTTGACAAGAATAAAACAAGATTGATAGTAAAGATAATTTGATAATATTTTTCATTAGTTATTTATTTTATCTGAAGTTAGTAAATATTGTAGGAAAAAAAAACCCACTTTACAGTGGGTTTTGTGATCGCGGCACGATTCGAACGTGCGACCGTCTGCTTAGAAGGCAGATGCTCTATCCAGCTGAGCTACGCGACCA
>JAYNRW010000043.1:0-10773 GCA_038114965.1 Flavobacteriaceae bacterium
ATATCTGCCCATCCTCGTGTAATTATATTGTCTGTAATTTTAGCTTCACTTGAGGAATTCCATGGAAGCGAAACTAGCCAGACTGAAAGATTTGCAGCCTTTTTACTACTAGCTACTTTGATTGTTAGTTTTGGTAAACCCGAAATATGAATATCTTCCTTTAATACTGGGGTCAAATAAAGTAATCTGTTTTCTGAAGATTTTGCTTTAGCAAGATTTGCACCAGTAAAGTTATAATCATCAATAAGAGTTTCAAGTGTCTTTGTTTTATTTTTATTTAAATGCAATCCTCCATTTTCTGGTGCTCCAGGATGAAGATGTAATAATACTGATTTAGCCTCAGGGTTTGGGTATGCTTCATAAGCAGTTGGATTTTTTTGGGTATCATTTTCTCTCACAATCCATGATTTAGGATCATTTTCTACACCATTTTCAATACCAAACAAGTATCGAGTAAACCATCGATTCATCATCTTAAGAGGAGGTGGACCACCATGCCCATCTTGATGATAATATATTTGAGTTGGTATTCCCATTTTAATTGCTTTTTTAGAAATTCTAAAGCTATGATCAGGCATTACATTCCAATCATTAAATCCATGAGCCATCAACAGAGCAGCTTTCATAGGTTTCATTTGATTTAAATAATCTCTATCTTCCCAAAAATCATTATAATCTCCTGTTAATCTGTCCATACCATTCATCATTTCAGTGTCTCTTACCATTTTATTATTTCTAGTTCTATTTTCCTCTTTCCCGCTGTGAATAAAATCATAAAGAACATCAATGTCTTCACCTAAATAACCTCCAGGTGATCGAACCAATCCATTAGATCTATAATAATGATAATATGATGTATTTGGTGCAATTGGAATAATAGCTTCTAACCCTTCAACACCTGTCGTAGCCGCAGCAAGAGGTATTGTTCCATTGTAAGAAGTTCCTGTCATTCCTACTTTACCAGTTGACCAGTAAGCAGTTACTTCTTCATTACCTTCCCTACTTTTGTAACCCCTCGCTCTTCCATTTAACCAGTCAATTACAGCTTTTGGTGCCAGAGATTCATTTTTTCCCCCTACAGTTGGAGCACCATCAGATAATCCAGTTCCTGGTGATGATGAATGAACAACTATATATCCTCTTGGAACCCAAATTCTAATTTGCGAATTTGATATTATTGGTCGTCTACCTCTTCTTGTAACTTCAACATGTTTTCTTGGCTTTGGTTGTTGACCTAACTCATGTTTTACATCCCAAAATAAACCATCTATCATACCAGCAGTTCCAGCATAATACGGACTTGATTCATAAACAACAGGAAGCTTCAATCCATCATCAGTTTGTGAAGGACGAGTAACGCTAACATGCATTCGATCTTTTTTCCCATCATAATCTGAATCGAAATTAGTCTCAACCCAAAGATCATGACGAATCCAGTTGCTTTCATCTTTAAACGCTTCCACTACTTGAGCTTCACCATTTTTAAAATATGGTACAGCTTTTTCTTGAGCATTAACAAAGTACAAGAAAAAAAGGGATATGAGGTAAATTAATTTTTTCATTACAAATATGTTGTACTAAAAGTACAAAAACGATTTGGACTTGAAATACTAAAACATTTAATAATAAAAATTAACTTGATAAGGTCTTCAGACTTTTTTAATTGATTTATCCAAAGAATATTTTCCAGGTCCAGTAAGCATTAAAGCTATGAAAACAGCTAAAAAAAGAATGGCTTTCTCCATCCTAGAAAATGGATCATTAATGTGAACAATGAAAGCAGCAACAAACATAGTTGCTGCTGGGAAAAAACTAAAAAACTTTGTTTTGTATCCAATTAAAATAAAAATTGGTGCAAAAAATTCAGAAAATACTGCTAAGAATAAAGTTGGAACTTCACCAATTCCAATTGGGTTTGAAAATGTCCAATTTCCATCCAATAACTTAGTTAATTTACTAATACCATGACCATAAATCATAGCGCCACAAAAAATAATTCTTAAAAGTAATAGAGCAATATTATTCATGTTTAACTAAGAAACAATTTCTATACCATAGTAGATTAATATGGTAACAACAATAAATCTAAGTGTTTTTCCAATGAGCATCCATATACTAACTTTTGTAAAATTTACCTTAAAAAAACCTAAGCTCAAAGCAAGTATATCACCAAGAAAAGGCATCCATGAAAAAAATGCTATAAAACTCCCATATTTATCAATTTTATTTTTAAAACTAAGGACCTTTTCTTGTTTAATTTTAAAATATTTTTCAATTTTTTTCCAATCCCCAATTCTACCTATAGAGTAAGTTAAGATACTTCCAAACCAATTACCCATAGTTGCTACAAAAATACTTAGAGGTAAATTAAATCCTTTGACAATTAAAAAACTTAGTACTATTTCAGGACTGAGCGGTATTAATGTTGCTGATAAAAAACTAGATAAAAATAATCCTAAATAACCTAATTCTTGAAAATATTCCACTTATAAGAAATTTTTATAAATCTAAATTTTTAACTTATGAAAACAAAACATTATTATGAGTATTGACGTAATTAATTTAAAGCATAAATTTTCCAAGTTCAAAGATCTATGGTCTCCCAAAGTTATTGGGGAATTAAACAATTATCAGTTTAAACTTGTAAAAATAAAAAATGACTTCATTTGGCATAAACACGATGATACTGACGAAGCTTTCATTGTAATTGAGGGCAAAATATTTATTGAATTTGTTGATAAAACTGCTGAAATTGATCAAGGGGAAATGATAATTGTACCAAAAGGTGTTGAGCATCGGCCATATGCAACAAAGGAAGCTAAAATTATGATTATTGAACCCAGAGGAGTCGTTAATACTGGTAATAAAAAAGATAAGCTAACAGCACCTAATGATGATTGGATTTAAAAAATTAATTATAAATTTTATCATTAAATATTCTCTTCAAGTCTAAGGTGTCGTCATATTTTTTTTGCAAATTAATTAACTCCTCAAACATTGATTGAACGAGAATTTTATTCTCATAATTTGAAATAAGGTTTTCTGTTTCAAAAGGATCATTTTCTAGATTGTACAATTCCAATCGTTTATTTTTTGGAAAAAGCATTAACTTAAAATTATCTCTTCTTATCATTCTTTGAAAATCAAAATAATCACTTTGACAACAACCAAAAGTTCCATATATAGCTGGATGTATTTTTTCATTTTTATTATCAATAATTGTTTGATAAAAACTTTTAAAATCTACTTCATCTGGTACAGTAATTTTAGCTAAATCATAGGAAGTTGGGACTATATCTTGAAGATATATGTCAGAATTGTATTTTGAATTTGGTTTTATTTTTGGCCCTGAAATTATCATTGGAACCCTAATACTGTGGTCATATAAACTTTGTTTTCCAATTAATCCATGTTGCCCCACAGACAAACCATGATCAGATGTAAAAATTATATATGTATTATCTAATAATTTCTTCTTTTCAAGATATGTCATAATCTTTCCTACTTGTTCATCTAAATGACTAATAATTGCATAGTATTCTTGAATGTGTTTTTTTACTGCATACTCAGATCTTGGATATGGGGCCAACCCTTCATCTCTCAACCCCGGTCGATTTCCAATCTCATACATAAATGGATGTTGCGGAGAGTAATTTTTTGGCAATTGAATCTCATCAATTGGGTACATATCTAAAAATTTTTTGGGAGCTTGTCTTGGATCATGTGGTGCATTAAAAGCTAAGTACATAAAGAAGGGATTGTCAAAGTTTTTAGAATCGTCAATAAATTCAATTGCATCATCTGCAATTATCTCACTCCAATGTTTACCACCTTTCCAAAATCCACCAAAAATTGAATCATCAGGTCTCCAAGAATTATCATTCTCATCAACAGGTCTCCCATAGCCAGGAGGCATGTAATCACTAAATTTTTGTAGATCATTAGATTCTTCTTTCCATTTAGCCAATTGTTTAGCAAATAATCCTCTATTGTCATCAGGCATTCCTGGTTTTTTATTTTTTACAACATCAAATAATTTTTCAACTGGTAAATTAACATGCCATTTTCCAGTCATATATGTTCGGTAACCATTATTTCGGAGAGTATTTGGCCAAGAATTAGATATTGCTTTTTCTTTATCACTAGTTGGAGAATCTACTTGATCTTTTGCTCTCCAAACAGATTTTCCAGAGATAATCATAGATCTTGATGCCACACAAATAGCACCATGCCATGCTCCCATGTTATAAGTATGAGTCATTGTTGCTCCACTTTGAGCTAATCGGTCTAAATTCGGAGTTATTATCTGATTGTCACCAATTATTCCAACGGTGTCAAACCTTTGATCATCTGTGTAGATAAATACAAAATTTGGTTTTTCAGAACTTTTAGAACATGAATAAACAATAAATAATAGCATTAAAATTATCTTTCTCATAAATTTATTTTTTAATTTTCTTGCCAAGGCTTATTAAGGTATTAATATCCTCTTCATGAATTGATCCGTCAGGAAGAGGTCCAACATTCAATAGTAAATTAGAATTATTTGCTATTGTTTTTGAATAGATTTCAAAAACTTTATCCACTCCAACGTGTTTAGATCTTTTGTCATATCCCCAATGTTTTGGAGCGACTTGTAACGTTGTACAAACTTCTTTTGGCTTGTCTTTATTTAATTCATATACTTTTCTAGAAATTTCGAATTGACTACCAACTCTAGCTGAAAAATTATGTTCTGGGGCTGAAAAATCTTCATCACCATTTGCTCCTTGTTTAAAGGAAATTAGTACATGTTTATTATTTGATCGTATTAGTTGATATGTTTCATCAATTGGGAAAATTTCAGGATTTGAATAAAACCCCATTATTGGATCCAACCAAATTCCTGCAATTTCAGGGTATTGATTAAGCAGTTCTAAAATTTGATTATGAGCAAAATCAATATATTTTCTAAAATCGTCTCTTGATTTGTATTTATATTCAGGTTGTTTGTTCTTATATGCGGGTCTAGCACTTTTCCAACCCTCCTCTCTAGAGTAAAAGTATGGGTGCTTCCAATCAGCTGCATATGAATAATATAAAAATAAACCGAGTCCTTTTTCTTTACATGAATCGTAAAGTTCTTTAATTAAATCTCTTTTTGCAGGTGAATTAATAGAGTTAAAGTCACTTTCACTAGTACTAAATAAAGCAAACCCGTCATGATGTTTTGCAGTAATAGTAATGTATTTCATTCCTGCATCATGAGCTAATTCAGTGATTTCATCTGCATTAAAATTAACAGGATTAAATGAGTCTTTTAATTTTGCATATTCTGAAACTTCAATAGTATCTCTAAGTTGAATCCATTCCCCTTTTTCTAATTGAGAATAAAGTCCATAATGAATAAACATTCCAAATTTTGAATCCTTAAACCAAGTTAAATTTGCCTCTCTTGGGTTTTCTAAATAAAGTTCATTATAGTCTTCTAAATATGTTGGAATAGATTCGCCTTCATTAAAACATCCTGTAAGAAGAATTATAAATATTATGTGCTTAATAAATTTCACTATATTAAATATAGTCAAATGAAGTTTATATATTTAAGTTAAATGAAAGCCATAACAAAACAGTATCTAAAGAGAAAAATTAATCAACTAAATAAAAAAATTCATCGTGCAGAGGAACAAGAAAATTACAATAAGATTTGGTGGAGAAAGATGAAACTAGAGAAGTTAAAGGACAAATTAAATAAAATGAAGTGAGACAAAGATTAGAAAACAAACAGATTGAAAAGTCATTGTCTGAACTGAGTTTGAAGTGGAAATTAGATGACGGATTTTTAAAAAAAACATACAAATTCAAAACTTTTGAAAATGCAATAAAGTTTATAAATTCAGTTTCAATTAAATGCACAGAATTTGATCATCATCCAAAGTGGACTAATATTTATAATAAAATTGATGTTGAATTAAACACTCATGATATTGATGGTATTTCAAAATTAGATTTTGAATTATCAGAATTCATGAATATTACCTTTAAAAAAATTGAAGATGAATAAATTAAAAATTTTAATCATTTTGATTGGGTTAATTCCCTCTATAATTTTTTCACAATTACACGGTAACCAGTATGATCAGCTCATATTAAGAGGGGCCACGTTAATTAATAGTACTGGTGCCCCACCTATTGGTCCTGTTGATATTGTCATAGAAAATAATATTATTAAAAACATTCAAGTGGTTGGATATCCTGGTGTTGAAATAAATGAAAATAGACGCCCAAAGCTTACAAAAAATGGTAAAGAAATTGATTGTGAAGGGTCATATATTTTACCAGGTTTTGTTGATATGCATGGACATATTGGTGGAAGGTCTCAAGGTGCAGAACCTGATTACGTTTTTAAGTTGTGGATGGCTCATGGAATCACAACCATTAGACAACCCAGTGGAATGGGTACAGAAAGGATTTTAAAACTGAAAAAACAAAGCCAAAAAAATGAAATAATTGCACCAAGAATTTTTGCTTACACAGGTTTTAATTCTAGAATTTCCTCTCCAGAAGAAGCAAGACAATGGGTTAGAGATAATGCAAAAAAAGGAGTAGACGGTATTAAATTTTTTGGCGCTCCTCCAGAAATAATGCAAGCTGCATTGGAAGAAAATAAAAAACTAGGTCTTAGATCTGCTTGTCATCACGCTCAACTTGATGTTGTAAAATGGAATGTATTAAATTCTGCTAGAGCTGGGCTCACAACAATGGAACATTGGTACGGTCTACCCGAAGCATTATTTGAAGATCGAGTCATTCAAAATTATCCTCCTGATTATAATTACAACAATGAACAGCACAGATTTGAAGAAGCTGGAAAACTTTGGAAACAAGCTGCTCCGCCGTTTTCAGATCATTGGAACAACGTAATGGATGAACTAATTTCTCTTGACTTTACAATTGATCCCACACTAAATATATATGAGGCTTCTAGAGATCTACATAGAGCTAGAAGAGCTGAGTGGCATGATGATTATACATTGCCAAGTCTTTGGGGGTTTTATGCTCCAAGTAGAATTTCACATGGCTCATATTGGCATTTTTGGGGTACAGAACAGGAAGTTGTTTGGAAAGAAAATTACAGACTTTGGATGACTTTTTTAAATGAATACAAAAATAGAGGTGGAAGAGTAACTGCTGGTTCAGACAGTGGATTTATATATCAATTATATGGATTTGCATTTATTAGAGAATTAGAATTATTAAGAGAAGCTGGATTCCATCAACTAGAAGTTATTCAATCAGCAACTCTTAATGGTGCTGAGGCATTGGGTATTGAAGATAAAACAGGATCTGTTGAAGTTGGTAAGTATGCAGATTTAATTATTATTGACGAAAATCCATTAGAAAATTTAAAAGTCTTATATGGAACTGGAGCCATTAAGTTAAATGAAAACAATGATGCTGTAAGAGTTGGAGGAGTAAAATATACAATAAAAGATGGTGTAGTATATGATGCTAAAGCACTTCTAAAAGAAGTAAAAGATATGGTTGATTTAGCAAAAAAAGAAGCTGGATATAAAATCAAACAACCTGGAATAAATTGATAAGATTACTTTTTCTTTTACTGAGTTTTTATATTTCATCACAAACTAATCAAAATAGTAAAGAACATACTCTAGTTCTTGAAATTCCTAATATTGAAATTGCTGGAATTATTTACATAGCTGTTTATGATAATGCTGACGATTTTGATTCTGGTGATGACTCAAGAGAAATAATGGCATATAACATAATTGAACCAGTATCTAAAGAAATTTATCAAAAAAAAATTATACTTAAAGAAGGAGATTATGCTGTTAAAGTATTGATTGATACAAATAATAATGGTGATATTGACCTTAATTTTTTTGGTCTACCTAAAGAACAATTTGGATTTTCAAATAATGTTTTAGGACTATTTGGAGCTCCAAAATTTGATAAAGCATCTTTCAAATTAAACGAAAACAAAAAAATAACTATTAAATTAAGATGATGAAAAAAATTATTTATCTCCTATTATTTTCTTTGCTGATTGTTTCGTGTAGTAGCGAAGATGATGATGATGTTATCGATGATAATAATATAGATCTTTTTTCAACTCAAGCCAGAGTTGTTGGTTATTTTCCAACATGGAGGTTTGCATTAACTGACAAAGTTGATTTTTGTAAGGTAACACATATTAATATTGCATTTGGAAACCCTTTAGTTGATGGAACAATACAACTATCAAACCCTTCTGCTATTTCAGATCTTGAACAAGTAATAAGTACCGCAAAATCGCAAAACAGTAGTATTAAATTTTATATTTCTTTAGCAGGTGGAGCACTATCTGACCAAGTTGCTGAGACGTGGAAGAGTTTTCTTGCAAATGCTCAAGATAGACCCATTTTAATTGATAAAATAGTGGAATTTGTATTAGAAAATAAATTGGATGGTGTTGATGTAGATTTAGAATGGAGTCATGTGACGGAAGGATACAGTGATTTTGTAATTGAACTTAAACAAAAACTTTCTGCTCATGGTAAAGGCATGACCGCAGCCTTTCCTTCAGAAACTAAGTTTTCTCAAATATCAGATCAAGCATTAGCAGTTTTTGACTTCATTAATATTATGGTATACGATTATACAGGTTCTTGGAACCCTTCAGCGCCTGGTCAACATAGTTCTTACAATCATGCTCAAAGAGGTATAAATTACTGGAAAAATATTATAGGAATTCCTGGTGAAAAATTAACTCTTGGTGTTCCATTTTACGGATATGATTTTCAAAATTCAACAACTGTTAAATCATTTACATATGTCTCTATGGTTGCTTCAAATACTTCAAACTATGAGAGAGATCAGGTTGGAAATAAATATTACAATGGTAGACCAACTATTGCTAGTAAAGTCAAATTAGCTGCTCAAAATTTGAGTGGAATAATGATATGGGAATTAGGTCAAGATTCATTTACTGAATATTCACTTCTACAAACTATTCATAAAACTTATACAGATTTAGGAGTAAAAACAACCGAACTCTGCGGAAATTAAAAGTTAGTTAATTTAAATATTTACTTTTGTAAAAAAGTTTAAAATGGATCAACTTGAATTTTTACAAATAGAATTTCTAGAAAATTCAATTAAAAGCTATATAATTTTTACTTCTATACTTTTATTAGGATTATTACTAAAATCTTTAATTAGTTCATATCTAAGAAAAATTATTTACAAGTTAGTTGGTGATAAATCTAATGCAGATGGAAAATCAGAATTTGATCAACTACTTAAAAAACCATTAAATTATTTTCTTCTAATAATAATATTGTTCTTCTCATTCAACTCTCTAAGTTTCCCAGAATCATGGAATCTTGCAAGCTCCGACGAAGTTGGAATTAAAATGATTTTAGATAAAGGTGTTTCATTACTTATAATATTAACTATTTTTTGGACACTACTGAGAGTTGTAGATTATGTTGGTGTTAGATTAAAATATAGAGCTGAAAAAACAGAAAGTAAAGTTGATGACCAACTAATCCCATTTGCCATAGAAATTGGTAAAGTCTTAGTAGTAATCTTTGGGGTTTTAATTATTTTAAGTAATATTTTCGATGTTAATGTTGCTGCTTTAGCTGCTGGTCTTGGCGTTGGTGGTGTAGCTGTTGCTTTAGCTTCAAAAGAAAGTCTTGAAAACCTTTTAGGTTCATTTACAATTTTCTTTGACAAGCCTTTTCAAGTTGGAGATGTTATTACTGTAGGAACGATTACTGGTGTTGTTGAAAAAGTTGGTTTTAGAAGTACTCGTGTTAGAACATTTGATAAAAGTGTTGTAACTGTACCTAACAAGAACCTAGTAAATGCTGAACTTGATAATCTTGGTCTTAGACCTGTAAGAAGAGTAAAATTTAATATTGGATTATTATATAACACAAGTGTTGATCAAATAAAAAATATTGTTAATGATATTCAAAAACTTTTGGATGAACACCCTGATACAACTAAAGAAGGTAAAGTAAGATTTTTAGAATTTGGAGACAGTTCATTAAACATAATGATACTTTACTTTACAAATGGTCCAGATTGGGAAGTAATGATTAATACTCAACAAGAAATTAATTTCAAAATAATAGAAATAGTTAAAAAACATGGAAGTGATTTTGCATTCCCAACTAGGTCAATTTATTTTGAAAACAATTTAAAATCATAGCTTTTGAAAAAAGGCAAGTCATCTTTTTTATTTATTTCAATTTTAGGAATTTTAATTTTTAGTTCAGGTCTTTGTGTGCTTGGTGAATCAATAATTCAAAAGATTAATAATGGTGATTGGTTTTTAATTGGCACAATAGCACTAGTTTTAATTAACGCCGGAGTTTGTTTGATGATAAATGCTAAAAATTTTCGTTAACTCTTATCATAATTATCATATAGATATAATGGCAATGCCAGAGAAAACCCAACTAAAAATAAACTGACTACATACTTCATGATATTTAGTTTCTCTTTTCGATTTTTATAAATTAAAAAAATCAAAAAGGTCGTTGCAGCGACTGTAAGATCCATAGAAATCATTGAAACAGGATGAGATGAAAATATCTCAGTCCAAAAACCATCCATACTACCATCATTAAGAATTAAAAAATTAATTAAATGATAATAAGGCAGAGCTATTCCCAGAATACACATTATAAGTAATATTTTTTTCATCATTTTATATTTATATTTAGTGTAAAATATGAAAAAACTCCTTTTTGCACTTTTATTTTCTTTTATTTTTAATCC
>JAYNRW010000044.1:0-10738 GCA_038114965.1 Flavobacteriaceae bacterium
TAAATGCTGCTTGTGCGTTTGCATCCGTGTACTGAGTAATGGTTGAGGATATAGCGTTGTTGCCGTCAATCGCAATTCCCGTACCTGCAGTATATTCAGTATTAGTATCGGTTGAAGATATTACACCATTGGTAATATCAATGTTAGTGCCTGCTGAAAATTTATCAGTTAAATCATTATATGATCCTGAACTTGCAACAGTTGATAGCCCTAAAACATTTCTTGCTGAAGCTGCATCTGCTGCTGTAATTACGCCAACCATAGGTACAGTTGATGAACCTGTTCCTCCATTCACAATTGGCAAGATTCCTACAACATCATCTGTTAAATCAACCTTATTGACTGTCAATTCATTATTATTAATTGAAAGATAATCTTGCCCCGTAATTGTTAAAGAACTTCCTGATGAAGATGAATATAAAGCATAAGGGACACTGAGTAATTGAGTGGTGTCTTCAGCTATAAAATTAAATCCACCTTCTGGGTCTATTTCAACTTTTAAAAAATAAGATCCATCACCCCAATCAATATCTCCTAAATCATCATTTCCTGAACCCTTACCAACAATTAAAGTTGCTAACCCATTGATATTTGTTGTAACTGAGTGCTCCTCTTCAAAAACAACTTGACCTGATTCTGAATTTTTTAAAACACTAATCCTAAAACTAATTTCTTTGTTAGAAAGTAACTTTCCAGAACCATCACGAACAACTGACTGATAAGTGAAGTTTGAAGGAGATTGTGAATAAGTGTTAACTGAAAGTATAATAAACAGAAAAAAAGTAAGCTTCTTCATTATTTTGTAACAGATACTTTAAAGCTACGAAATAGTCCGCAAAAATTATAAAAGCTTAATATATATATCCCAGTCGCATAATTACTCATGTCAACTTGAACTAGCTTGTCTAAAAAAACATTTTCATTTATAAGTCTTCCGCGTATATCAAATACTCGTAATGTAATAGGGTCTGTAATTTTTTCAAATGAAATATTTACAAAAGAACTGGTCGGATTTGGATATACACTAAAGCTTATTGAATTGTAATCTCTGCAATCATAGACATCAAAACCATATTGTACTCCTTGTAAAAAATCTAAAATTAATGGAGACGAATTTACATTATCAATTGTATTAACCTTTAATTGTCCAACTGTATAGCTAATACTAAAATTATCTCCTGAAAAATCAGATCCAGTTGTTGTGATTGTGTTTTGAGCATTCGTAAATGATATTATAAAAAGACATATACAAATACTTATTTTTTTCATTTTGAGTATGGAAGAGAAGAGTGATGTAATATAATTTTAAGCTCTCCTAAATCATTTTTTTTATAGACAAAAGAATATTCAACTTTGGTTTTACCACCACTTAAATCAGTAAATAAATAATTTCCCATGGCAATAGCTATATCATCATAAATGTTAATTGAATTATTTTGAAACTCAACTTTAGTCCACGGATTTATAGCAAAACCTCCATCTTCGTTATAGTCTGAATCATCTGCGACAAAATAGGAAAGTGCCCCTTTCAAATCATTTCTAAATTGTGAATCTGCCGCCTTAGTTGGCTTGAATTGTACTGAGCCATCATCAAAATTGTACATTTTTTTAATAAAATCTAGAGCATACATTCTACACTCTTTGAAAGAACTCTTTAACTCTCCAATTTTAACAATACCAGATCCCCATGATTCTTGTGCTTTATTTACTTCTTCTACTGTTATCATATTAAATAATTTGTATTCAAAATTACAATTTCTATTTCTTTTGATATATTTAAAATTCTAAATGGAGAAAAAAAAAATTTCTGTCTCTAAAACAGCAAGGTATTTTCAAGCAGGATCTATTTCAAACAAAACAAAAAATGTTTGGTTTGTTTTTCATGGATATGGAATGCTAAGTGAATTTTTTATAAAGAAATTTGAATCTTTAGTTGACAGTGAAACAATTATTATTGCGCCTGAAGCAACCAGTAGATTTTATCTAGAAGGCAAATATGAAAGAGTTGGGGCTAGTTGGATAACAAAGGTTGATAAACAGGATGATATCTCTGATAATTCAAACTTCTTCAATCTTCTTTATAATGACATCCTCAATCAAATTGGTCATGACAAAATAAATCTAAATATTTTAGGGTTTTCACAAGGCGGATCAGCAGCATGCAGGTGGGTGCTAAATGAAAGTTTTAATATTAACTCAATATGTTTCTGGGGTTCTGATATTCCAAAAGAGTGTTTGACTGAAGAATATAGACATCGTTGGAACAGTATGAAAATAAGTATTATAATTGGAGAAAAAGATCATGTAGTCCCAATTGAATATAGAGAAAAGTTTAAGGAATTAATTAGTGACTATAAATTAAATTATAAACTTATTGAATATGATGGTGACCATCGAATCATAGAAAATGTTTTGATTGAATACGTAAAGACAATATGACTAAAATCAACTTAGAAATTCAAGTTTTGAATAACAAGCTAAATAAGCTGTTTGATCGTTTATCAAAATATTCAGATGATGACTTAAATAGAATCATTAAAAAAAATAAGTGGTCTATCAATCAGAATATTTATCACTTAATTTTAGCAGAAAAAGGGACTGAAAAATATATTAGAATCAAAACTCAATATCCTGATACATTAATTAATGTAAAAATTACTTCAAGAATTAAAATTTTCTTGTTGGAGCTTAGCTTGAAATTGGGTTTTACATATAAAGGTCCTGCTATTGTTACAGAAAATTTTCCTGAAAAATTTAAACTTTCTGAATTAAGAGCAGATTGGGAAAGATCTAGAAAAAACTTTAAAGAATTCATCAACACATTAGATGAAAACACGTTAAGCAAAGGTGTTTTCAATCACGGTATAGCTGGAAGAATGGACATCTATATGACTTTAAATTTCTTTAAATTTCATTTTGATCATCATAAAAAGATAATTCATAAATTAGAAGAAAGATTAAACAACTAATTATGTTTGAATGGTTTAAAGAAAATAGAGTTATAATCTACACGGTAGTATTTGCATACTTTGCGTTTAGAATAATAACTTCTTATTTAGCCTAATTTATTTTGCATCTGAGCCATCTCTATTAGGTTTTCTAACAGATGGCCAATCTCTAGTTCTTCCGGTTCTTGGATTAATAGGCATTACTCTTTTTTCCCTAGAAACAAGTTCTGCTTCCTCACTAGCTTTATAAGCCAATATAGCTGTTAAAATCGCATTGCTTCTTACGTCATCAAAAACAATTTTATCGTACGTATCAAGGTTTGTATGCCATGTGAATGTGCCATAATCCCAGCTTAAAGAACTCAATGAAAATGCAGGTATACCAGCCGCAACAAATGAAGCATAGTCAGAACCTCCACCGCCTGGTAATCCAGGAAAATCAGTTTCAATATGTTTTGTAATATCCGAGGGAACAGCAGATAGCCAATTAGTTATAAACTCGTAAGAATATAAGAATCCTTGTCCGCTAAGATCAACAACTCTACCAGTTCCATTATCTTGATTAAATACCGCCTGAGTATTTTCAACAATTTTAGGATAATCTTCAACGAATGCTCTTGAACCATTAAGTCCTTGTTCTTCTCCTCCCCAGTGACCTACAAGAATAGTTCTTTTAGGGTTTGGGTAAGCTAATTTTAAGATTCTCATTGCTTCAAGCATAACTAATGTTCCTGTTCCATTATCAGTTGTTCCTTGACCACCATCCCATGAGTCAAAATGCGCAGAAAGAATTACATATTCATCTGGTTTTTCAACTCCTTTAATTTGAGCAATAGTATTGAATGTTGGAACTACTCCATGTTCAGTTGAAGTTGCTACTACTTTAACAACTGGTTTTTTTCCATTTTTAGCTAATCTATACAAAGCACCATAATCTTCTAGATTTACATCAATATTTGGAATTTTATCTGTTCTAGCACTAAAAACTTTATTAGCTCCTGGAACACGAGACCAATAGCTGGAAATTAAACCAACGGCACCAGCATCTTCAAAAGCTTTATTAATATCTCTATAACCATATCCTGTTAATCTAAGATTTGAAAACCATTTTCTACTCATTTCTTCTCTATCATTTTTCATTTTTTCAAAAGACTCAGGAAGAGCAAATTCTTCCCAGTTAGAGTCAGGTCTTCCTGTTGGTTGATACTGGCTAACTAAAACAAATTTTCCTTTAATAGTCTTAAGCCAATTTTCAAAATCTTCTTTACTTTCAATATCTGGAACTAAAGTAACTTCTGCAGTGACCCCTTTCTTTTTTGTAGATGGACTCCAAGCAAGTTGCCTTCCCACCAAAGTTCTTACTCTAGGCTCAACCATATCAATATGAGTAATTCCTCTTTCCCATCCTCTCCATTTTCCATATTCATGGTTGTAAGCGTCAATTCCCCACGAGTTATATTTTGCAACTGCCCAATCGTGAGCTTGCTGCATCTGAGGAGTTCCCACTAATCTAGGTCCAACAACATCAAAAAGTTCGTGAGCTAAATTTTCTAATTGAGAATTGTTAGTTGCTTCATCAATTATAGATTTAATTACAGGGTTGTCAATTTTGTTTTCTGCAGGTGTATTCCACCTTTGAGAATAAGAAAATGAAACAGCGAATAATAAGATAAAAAGTATTTTTTTCATATCAATTAATTTTAGTGTCTGTGATATACATCATTCCAGTATTATGATGCGGAATATAGTAATTAAAGTTGTATTTGTTTAGAATTTGATTTATAATTTTCTCTTGAAGCTTAGGAGATTTACCTGTTATTAACTCAAGTTCTAAATCATTACCAAAGGAGTTCATCAACAAAAACTCTTCAACTTGAACTAATGCCTT
This sequence comes from Flavobacteriaceae bacterium, assembly GCA_038114965.1. Classification (GTDB taxonomy): domain Bacteria; phylum Bacteroidota; class Bacteroidia; order Flavobacteriales; family Flavobacteriaceae; genus Eutrophosalina. The sequence continues at coordinate 4,837 of JAYNRW010000044.1, forward strand.
TTCATGGCTTAATCCATGAAGATCAATTTTTTTAATCATTAATTCTGTTCAATGGACTGTTCATCTCCAATTTTAGCTCCTCTAACATTAAGGACAGCTTTAGATGATCCAGGAGTTACAAACGCTACAATCTTAATGTTGGACTTATTGTAAGCTGGAGGAATTGAATATGTAAAATTTCTTTCAAATATTTTATCATGACCAACGTTTTCATTAGGTAGCTGATCCCCTAAAATATTGGTTAAAGATTCTCTCAAAACATTATGATGCTTAAAGTCTTTTAAAACACTGCTTCCACCATAATAAGATGTATAATTCTCTTGATCATAAACTAAATTATCCTCAACAATATATACTCCTAGTTTAAGAGCAGCATAATTATATCCAATTTTAACTTTGGCATTTACCGATAAATTATTTCCATCAAGAGATGAATTAATAGCCAGGCCAATATATGCCTTTTGAGATAATTTTGCAGTAACTTGACCAACATTGTCAGGCTGAGGATAAGTCCAGCTAACTTCTCTGTTAATTATTCCTGTTGGAAAACCAGTAATATTAAAATTGCTCATTAAGGATGAAATTTTATTAAACTGCATGGGATCACCTTGATGAGCAGCAACAATTACTGCATCCTCTGTTTCATCTTCAAGCTTTTCAATAGCGTAGGATATTCTAGGACACCATCCACACCAAGTACCTGTATAATCTTCAACTAAAACTCGTTTCTTAAATTCAATGGGAACAGGATTAACAACAATCTCTTTTCTAGAACTTAATATTCCTTGAAATTTAGCATGTACTAAAAAGGTTCCAACTTCTTTAAACAAATATGAACTTCCAGGTATTTCAACATCGTTTACATAAAACTTTGCCTCTTTAGTTCTATTAACACCAGTGTTGTCAATAACACTAAATAACAGTGATTGTCCAACCGTTGTTTCAGTTGCAGAAATATAAATGTTTAAGCTTGTTACTTTGTTTTGAGCAGGAGCTTCTTCCCCTCCGTTGTCATCTCCACTACAGCCAATAACAAGAAATAAAAAAAAAGATAAAATATTTAGATATTTATTCATTCCGAATGTGAATTTAATAAAATGTAAGTAATTTAGGATAGTGAAAACTGTTAAAACAATATTTGCATTATTATGTATACTGTTCTTTACTAGTAGTTTATCTCAAAGTTTAGTCCCTAACACTCAATTAAAGGACCTTAAGAAAGAGCTTGTTTACACAGATGACGTTTTTAATGAAGATAAATTTTATGTAGTTTCTTTCTGGGCAACATGGTGTATTCCATGTATCAATGAGCTAGATGCGATAGTAGATCTTTATCCAAAATGGAAAGAAGAAAATATTGAAGTAGTTGCTATTTCAACTGATGACTCTAGAACAAAAAAAAGAGTTCGGCCTATGATTAATGGAAAGGATTGGGATTTTAAAATTCTTTTAGATGAAAACCATGATCTTAAAAGAGCTTTAAATATTGTAGGTATTCCACACACTTTAATTACTAAAGGATCTGAAATAATCCTCAGAAGAGTTGGATATTCACCCGGTGAAGAGGCTGAATTGTATGAGTTTATTAAAAGCTATAACTGACAATGAATAAACTTTTTATTATCATTTCATTACTCTTTTTTTTTGTTGGTTTCTCCCAAAATAATAGTTTTTATGGAGCTTTTGAATCTAATGGCGTTTATTATAGTGAAAATGAATCCAAAGATTTTGAAAAGAAATTTAAATCGAACAACTATTTCAATCTAAACTATTTGATCGGGAATAAATGGAAGTTTGACCTTCAGCTTGAATCATATCTTCCAGGCAGATTACAAAATTTTTCAGATAATTTGGAAGACACTTATTTATCAACTTTAAGTATAAATTATAAAACTAAAAAGTTTGATTTTTCTGTTGGTTCTATTTATGAACAATTTGGAAGTGGATTGATATTGAGAACTTGGGAAGACAGACAGCTTGGAATAAATAATTCCATATGGGGTGTTAGAACAAGCTATGAATCAGAAAAAATTGATGTAAAACTTCTAGCAGGCTATCAAAAAAAGGGGCGAGATATATCTACTGGAAAAATTTTGGGTCTTGATGCTGAAATTTCATTATCAGAAGATTTTCAATTTGGGCTTAGCTATGTAGGTCGATTTGAAGATATAACATATGATTTTGGTGATTTTACTAACCTATTTTCAAGCAGACTAGACTATTATTCAGATTCATTTTACATGAATTACGAATATATAAGCAAATCAAAAGACGGAATAGTTCAATTTGGAAATGTCTCTGAAAACTTCGTAAAAACTGGGAATGCACACTCTTTAAATTTTGGTGTTTATAAATCGGGATTTGGTTTTGATATGACTTTTAGAAGACTTGAAAACATGGGATATTTTTCCGACAGATTTGAGGCAAGTGGAGATTATCTAGAAACAAGCATAAATTATTTGCCAGCACTAACCAAACAACATGATTACCTGCTGAGCAATATAAATGTATACGAAGCGCAACCTTATGTGTCTTTTCAAGATCCAAAGTTGATGAAAGCTGGAGAAATAGGATTTCAATTAGACTTATATTATAATTTTGAAAAAGGTTCTCCATTGGGTGGTAAATATGGGACAAAAATGTCTTTTAACAGCTCTTTATGGAACAATTTAGGAGGGGAATTTTCATATTCTAGTCAAGATTATACAACATCATTTTTCGATTTTGGAGAAAAATACTTTTCAGAGCAAAGCTTAGAGATAACTAAAAAAGTTTCTAAAGATTATAACTATATATTATTATTCATTAATAGGTATTACAATAAACGCTTAGTTGAAGAAAGAACTGGAGAAGTTAATTCTAAAATTTTGGTAGTTGACAATACTCTCAAGCTAAATAACAAACAATCCATTAAGTTTGATGTTCAACATTTATTTAATTCAGATGATGATAAAAACTGGTTTGGCTATGGTGTAGAGTACAACTTAAATTATAATTTCTCTCTTTATTATTCTAATATCAAAAATTATCAGAATATTGAAAAAGGTAAGCCCTCATACTATTCTACTGGAATTTCTTACTCAAAAAATTCAACTAAAATTATTGCTTCATATGGAAAACAAAGAGGTGGTCTAATTTGCTACGGTGGGGTTTGTAGGTATGTTCCCGAATTTAAAGGGATTTCAATTTCTCTAAATACTACTTTTTAAAAAATAAATCAAATTTTATTGTGAGTAGGTCTCTAATTTCAGCAAGCATGAAAGAGGGGAGTTTAATCAAAAACTCAGTTGGAATTACCTGAAATACTCCTTGAATTTGAATAAAATCTTCATTTTCATTTAGTGATGAGGAAATTGTAATTTCTTTTTCTTCTCCATGAAATTCAAGCTTACCATTCATAATGAGTGATTCATCAACAACTTTTATTTCTTCAGAATAAAATTTAATCATTGGAAATTTTAATGCCTCTAAAACTTCTAATGAATGAGCGTCCCTGTTAGAGTTTCCACTATCAAAATCCACAACTTCTGCTGCTACCGCAATTTTGGAAATATTTTTATCATAAACTACAACGCCTTTAATATTGTTGTTGACACCAGACCATGCATGTAAAAAATGTTTAGCATCATACTTTAAAGATGATTTTTCTGAATCTATCATTAATGTTCCCTGTGAATATATGGTAAACGAGAAAAACAGTAAAAAAAGATATTTCATCATTAATTAAAATTTAAAAACAATTACGGCTGTTGCATAACTAGCAAATGCTGTGTATGCTGCAGCCTTGTGTGATTTTTTATTACTATCAGCAACTACATTTGTAATAATCATTGCCGAGAAATGAATATTTGATAAAAATCTATGGGCTTTAATTGAGCTAAAGCCTTTAGTTTTTTTGTTTATTAAAGGAGGAGGTGAAAATAAAGAAAGAGCTGCGCCAGTAAAATATCCAGCATTCACAACCTTTGACATATTTTTGTGAGTCTTATATAAAGAGCTATAGTTGTCTCCTGTTGCATTGTATAATTTTCCTCCAATTAATCCTTGAGCAACCATTGCAGCTAAAGTTGTGTAACCAATTATCTGATGAGCCTTTAACATTTTTCTTCGTAGTTGTAGCTCTTTTTCTCTATTTTCTAAATTAAGAGGAGCTATACCAGTTTTTCTTAAAAGTCCTTTTTCACCCCAAAATAATTTTTGAGTAAAAATCATTCTTTCTGGCAAAAGGTCTGGCGTTGCATTCTCGTCAGTTATGATTAAATCAAAAAGTTCTTTTTCCTGTGCGAGTGAACTAAAACTCGATAAGACTAATGAGATGAGTATAATTTTTTTTAAAAACAATTTCAATTTTACTAATTTAAAAAGACTATCCTAAAAACTAATATTTTACTTTAATAATTACCTCATTTCTTCTATTATAAAACTTATAAGGGCTATCATAAGAAACATGAACAAAATCTCCTATTTTATCAATATTCATTTTTTCTAGTTTCTTGTTTAATTGGGATGTATATTTATTTCTCTTCTTGTTATTTGAGTACCCACTGTAAGTTATTGAAGCATAAACACCTCCTTGATCCATATAAAGCTCTACATCTTTTGACAAAGGCTGTGATGTGTTATTTTCATTTAAAGTCGATGGCAATACAAACTCCATCATAGAACCGTTTATATCTTCTTTCATATAAACAGGTGTTGTCATTGGTATTTTTTGATTTTTTTCATTATTACCTGAAATATATCTGAAAAGCTTCATAAAATTATTATTACCAGTATTTGAATAAGCTCTTACTTTCATGACAGGATCATACTCTCTAATTTCAAAATTATCTTCCGAAAACATAGTCTTGTATGAATGAGTTTCGTATTTCTGACTAAAAATTGACATACTAACAAGCAAAACTAAAAGTTTATTTTTTTTCATGATTAGATTTTTTATCAAAAATTACAATTATCGTTCAAATACTATAGTACCCTAGAAGCGGTATTAGCTTTTCTTGAAAAAAGCAACTACAAATAAACAAAGAGCTACAAGTAAAAAAATCAAACCAAAAATAAAAGATTTTAATTCTTGATAACCAAGCAAGCCTATAATTAGAAAAATCATTCCAAAAAGAAATGGGTTTTTTAGAAAAATATTTTTCATCTAATAAATATAGCTATTTAAAAAAATTAGAATTATATAAAATTAATTCTTTACTTTATCGTGATGAGGATATTGACTTATTTATTATTCATTTTATTAATATCATGTAATCAAAAAAAGATTTCACAAAAAGATCACTCATTGTTTTGGCAAAAAAATTCAGCTGAATATGTAGCTCTATGCTATCAAGCTTTTAATATTGCAAAAACTCAACTTGACAAGGCTCTTGAAAAAGAATACTCAAAAAAGCCTGCTATAGTTATTGATATTGATGAGACTGTATTAAATAATCTTCCATACAATGAGATGTTAATTGATTCTTCTGAAAACTTTAATCAAAAATCATGGTCGAGATGGGTTAATAAAAAAATTGCCACTACTATTCCTGGTTCATTAGGGTTTTTAAACTATGTCAAATCTAAAGATGTAGAGTTGATTTATCTGTCTAACAGAAGAGTTGAAAACTTCGATCCTACAAAGGAGAATTTAGTTTCACTTGGTTATCCATTCGACGAAAATACTATCATGCTGTTGCGTGATGAAACTTCAGACAAAACAAAAAGAAGAAATTCGCTGTCAGATTTTGAAATAATCATGTTACTGGGTGATAATCTTTCTGATTTTAGTTCAGTATTTTATAAAAAATCCAATAAAGAGAGAATTAAAAATGTTGATTCGTTATACAATCATTTTGGACAAAAATTTATTGTCCTGCCTAACTTAATTTATGGAGATTGGGAATATGGGTTTGAATAA
>JAYNRW010000045.1:0-10702 GCA_038114965.1 Flavobacteriaceae bacterium
CTCCTGAACCATTTGTAAATGCTAATATGCTTGAACTAAAACATACTGGATGGATGAGTAATAGAGGAAGACAAAATGTTGCTAGTTATCTTTCAAAAGAAAATAACATTGACTGGAGATGGGGAGCAAAGTATTTTGAATCTAAGCTTATTGATTATGATGTTCATAGCAATTATGGAAATTGGATGTATGTTTCAGGTGTAGGTAATGATCCAAGAGACAGAAAATTTAATATTAAATTTCAAGCTGAACGATACGATCCTAATAATAAATTTCAAAATCTTTGGCTTCAAGAAAAGTTATCTTTATTTTAGAAATGAATGGGGTTTCTAAAAACAAACCATAAAAACAATAAGTTTTTATATTATCTAAAAGGCTATCTTTCCCTTTTTATCCCTAATACTTTTTATCAGTTTTCATTAGAAAATCTTCTACAAAAAATAACAGAAAAAGAGTTTAATAAATTAAAAGAAAGAGTTAATTATTATAATAAAATTGAAAAAAAAATTCAACCATCAAAAGATTGGAAATATCTATCAGACTTAAAACTGAGTAAAAAAGGAAAAACTTATTTTTTTGATGCATTTTCTACTGCAAGATTTTTTAAAAATTATAAAGCAAATTTTGTGTTTGGAGACGTTAATTTCGTTCCAGATAAACCTTCTTTTGTAAAGTCACGTCCAATTTCAAATGATAACAAAAATTCAATTATTTTAAAGTTAAATAAAGTCCGACATTTTACTTTTGTAAAGGATCATATATCGCTTGAAAAAAAGAAAAATATTCTTTTTGGTAGAGCAGCTGTTCATCAAAACCATAGAATTGATTTTTATAAAAAATATTTTAATAATAATCTTTGTGATTTAGGTCAAATAAATAAGGGTACTGATCATGATTTTTGGTATAAACCGAAGGTTAATATTGATTATCATTTAAAACATAAATTCATTTTATGTATTGAGGGAAATGATGTTGCATCAAACTTAAAATGGGTTATGTCATCTAATTCTGTAGCAGTAATGCCTAAACCTAAATATGAGTCTTGGTTAATGGAGGGAAAATTAATTCCAGACTATCATTACATACAAATAAAAGATGATTATTCAGATATGGAGGAAAAAATCAATTATTATATAAAAAATACTGATAAGCTTAAGATCATCTCAAAAAATGCTAATGCGTATATCTCTCAATTTAAAGACAAAGAGTCTGAAAAAATTATTTCAATTCTTGTAATGGAAAAGTTTTTTAGTTTGACAAATCAAAAAAAATCATCAATTAACTTTTTTTCCTAAAATTAAGAAAACCGGAAAGTGATCACTATAACCTCCAAGCCAAACATTATAGAAACTTTTATAAGGATAACCTTCATAATTTCCATCTGGTGTGATTAAATACTTTTCATTGTAAATACCAGCTTTTATAAACGAAAGTGAAGTATCGGTAACCAATGGCTCTGTCATCAATAATTGATCAAGCATGTTCCAGTTACCTCTATATTTAAGAGTTCCATAACCTTTTCTATGTAAGATTTCAAATGGATTAAAAATTTGACCTTCATTTAACTTATTTTTTTTGGCACTTGTGTTCAATGTCATTTTTATACTCTTGTCTTTTGGATCATCATTAAAATCTCCCATGCTAATAACTTTAGCTTTTGGATCTAAACTTTGAATTGAATCTATAATTTTTTTATTTAATTGTCCTGCCTTAATTCTTGCAGGTTCACTTCTCATTTGCCCACCTGATCTACTTGGCCAATGGTTTACAATTAGATATACTTTTTCTCCATCTAAAAACCCTTCTACTAATAATTGGTCTCTTGTAAAATCTCTTTCTCCATTTTGTCTTTTAAGATAAAGAGGATATTTTTTTGCTTTTCTTGGCTTAAACCTTTGTCTATCAAAAAGTAATGCAACATCAATACCTCTTTCATCTGGGGAATCAAAATGAATTATATTATAATTATACTTTTTCATTGATTCACTTTGAACTAAATCAATTAATACTTTTCTATTCTCAACTTCGCATAAACCAACAATAGCTGGATGACTACCTGTATATTGAAAACCAATTTCAGGAATTACTCTTGAAATATTTTTAAGCTTCTTTTGATATATTTCTTCTGTCCATGTTCCTTCTTCAAGCCATTTTTGATCCCAATAGTTTTTTGGATCATCTACAGCATCAAACAGATTTTCAACATTATAAAATGCAACTGTACTAAGAATAAATTTATCCTCTTGAGAAAAATTTAAAAGGGATAGAAAAATAAAGAGATAACTTAACTTTTTCATTTCACCAGCTAATATAGTTTTAATGTATCTTTTTTTCTACAGATATTAACAATTGTCAATAAAAAATGATATTGGATTATAAAAATTAATTCTTTTCTATTTAGAGTTTTATTAACTTTTATTTGAATTATAGAAGTTATTTTATTCGTGACAAACTTTATTAAAATAAACGGTCAAACTATTGATCCCTTAGATTACACAAAATATATAATTGAAAAACATCCTAATGTCAAAATTCATATAGGTACAGACTCTCATACCTTAAATGATAATACAAGATATATCACAGCGATCGCATATAGATTCAATAAGTCTGGAGTCCACTATATATATAAAAAGAACAACTTTCCTAAAATTATTGATAAATGGGAAAGACTTTGGAAAGAAACAGAGTTAAGTATTGAAATTGCTCAAATTTTGAATAATAAGGAAATCAATATAGAAATAGATATGGATTATAATTCTGATGAAAGATACTTTTCTAATAAATTAGTTGCAGTAGCTAAGGGATGGGCTAATTCACTAGGTTTCAAAGTAAATATTAAGCCATTCAATCAAATTGCTACTTCAGCAGCAGATTACCATTCAAAATAATAGAATAAAAATTGGTTCGAAAATTAAAAAAATAGTTCGATTTTTTTAATTATTATTTTTTTTAAATAAATTAAAATAAAACAATAACAATGAAAAAATTTATTACACTATTTACTTTATTATTTACTACCATAACATTTGCGCAGCTAATTACTCATTCCACTGTTAGACTAGATGAAGCAGATCATGAAGGCTATTTAGAACTTGAAAATTTTTGGTCAAAAATACATGAACAAGCTATCAGTGACGATATGGCTATGTTTTGGGCTGTATGGAAAGTGGTCAAAACTGAAGAGACACCTGAAGATTATCCTGATTTTATAATTATGAATGGATGGAAAGATTCTATTCAAATGAACAAAATGATGTCTAATAATTGGTATGAATACGGAAGAAAAGTATATCCAAAATTATCAAAAAGAAATTTTGACAAAAAATGGAATCTGCCTTTTGGAACGAGAAATAATTACAATTATGAAAGAGTTGATAATACAGTCTTTATCGGACAAATTGAGCCTGGTATGACAGTTCAATTAAACGCCTTTAAACAAATTGATGAAAATTATGAGAAGTATGAAACTGAATTTTATAAGACTTGGCATGAAAAAGGTATTTTAAATGGATCTAGAAGATGGTGGGAGTTTAACAAACTACTCTCAAGTAGTGAGAATGCAAACAAGGACATAACACATGTTACAATTGACATACAAGGTCAAGAACTTTCTGAAGAAGAGCAACAAAAGCTTTGGGAAACCGTGACATTTACTGATCAGATGATGTGGCAGAATGGGACTAAGACTAGAGAATTAGTCGGTCAAGCTACTTTAGAATTAATTGATTTTAGAAACTAGTAACTTTTATTTTATAACTTAAACCTGTTTTAATTTTTTAAAACAGGTTTTTTTATGCGTGTATTTTTAGCTTTTTTGTTCTTTATATGTGGCAATTATTCTCCTTCTCAAGAATTAGATTATGTATTTAAATCCGGAGACTATGGATATAAATGTTTTAGAATTCCTACTATAATAAAATCAAAATCGGGTTTATTACTAGCTTTTGCTGAGGGTAGAAAAAATAGTTGTAGTGACACTGGAGATATTGACCTAGTTTTAAGAAAATCAAATGATAACGGTAAATCTTGGTCTGATTTATATGTTGTATGGGATGATGATGAAAATACAGCAGGTAATCCTAGTCCAGTTTTAGATGAAATATCTGGAAGAATTATTTTGTTATCTACATGGAATTTAGGTACTGATCATGAGTGGGAAATAATTAATAAAACTAGTTATGATCACAGAAGAATTTTTCAAATCATCTCTGAAGATGAAGGAGAAACTTGGTCTACACCAAAAGAAATAACACAGGATGTAAAATTAGATAATTGGACATGGTATGCTACTGGACCTGTTAATGGTATTCAGTTGAAAAAAGGAAAAAATAAAGGAAGATTAATTATTCCATGTGATCATATCGAAGCATTTAATAAAAGATATTATTCTCATGTTATTTTTTCAGATGACGGTGGCCTGAATTGGAAGCTAGGAGGATCAACTCTTGAGGATGATGTAAACGAATGTACGGTAGTTGAGTTAAACAATGGAAATCTTTTACTCAATATGAGAAATTATACAGATGATAGATACAGAAAACAATCTACAAGTAAAGATCAAGGAATTTCTTGGAATACTATTTATTCAAATCTGGATCTTCAAGAACCTGTATGTCAAGCTAGCATGATATCATCAAATAAAAAATTATTATTCTCTAATCCAGATAGTAAAACAGCTAGAGAAAAAATGACAGTTAAAATAAGTATTGATAAAGGAAAAAAATGGACTGAATTGACAACACTTCATGAAGGCCCGTCTGCATACTCTAACCTAATAAAAATTGATAAAAATATTATAGGTTGTTTATTTGAAGCTGGTTTATCAAGCCCATACGAGGGTATAGTATTTCAAAAGTTTAATTTAAACCCATAAAAAAATCCCATCAAAAGATGGGATTTATTTTTTCACTTCGAAAAAGATTTAAGCACCTTTTACGAATGGAAGACCAGTTTTTGGGCTTTCTACTACTTTCATACCAGCAGGAAGATCACAAGCATTAGGTCTTGAATCTTTAGCGAAGTAATAAATAGTTTGGTTTCTACCACCTTTTAAAGTAACATCCTTAGAATGTAGGTGGTAAGTTTTACCTTTACTGTTTGTGTGAGTGTATCCCATTTTTTTTAAAATTTAAGTTAGTATACTTTTATTATATCCTCTAATATATAAAAAAAATAATAAATCCTTCTCTGTTGGAATTTTTTTCACCTCATATGGATTAAAATTGATTAATTTTATGTCATAATGAAACTAGTATTTTTTATCAAAATTATTCTATCTCTGTTGATTGTAAATTTTGCTTCATCTCAAGTTATTCAGGAGGAAAAGTTAAAAGAAATTGCTTTGGAAATAATAAATAGTGCAAAATATAGTGTGTTAACTACTGTTATAAATAAAAAAGCCGATAGTAGAACTATGGATCATTTTAAGGTTAACCCTGATTTTATACTTTATTTTGGAACTAATATAAATTCTCGAAAAATTAATCATATTAAAAATAACCCCATAGTTACAGTTCATTTTAACTCTGAGGATAATGATGGATATGTGACCGTTAAAGGCTTTGCATCAATTTCTAACAATTCTGATTTGATAGAGCAATATTGGAAAAATGAATGGGATAAATTTTATCCTAATAAGTCTAATTATGTACTTATAAAAGTTAAAATACAATCCTTTGAGATTATAAGTGAAAAACACAATATTTTAGGAGACTTTAATACTTGGAAAAGTCCAATTGTTTTAATTGATTAAATACCTATAGATTTTAATTTTTCTTTAATTATTTTAGACCATAAAACATAACCTTTTTTATTTAGGTGAAGCTTGTCAGCAATAAAAAATAGTTCTTGTGGTTTATCATTTAAAATAAATTGATCTCTAGTGTTAATATAATATAGATTTTTCTCTGATTTACAGTAAGATTCAATCAAGTCATTGGCCTTTGATATTTTATCCCATACATGCCACCTTTTAGGAGTTGGAGTTGTTTCTATTGCTAAAATTGGAATTTCTTTGTGAATAGATCTAACTTCTTTAACAAAGAATTTAAATAAATTTCTTACCTGATTGGGGGTTCTATCGTTAATTTCTTTTGACTTTAGGTTAAACTTATTGTTTCCAGTAATATCGTTTGCTACAAAAACTAAAATGGCTTTTGGATTATGATTCACAATCAATCTTTTAGTGAAATGAATCAAATCAGTATAGCGAGCTCCACCGTATCCTCTTCTAATTGATTTGTATGGGCTCATATCATTTGTAATGGAATTCCATAGTCTTACACTAGAACTGCCAACAAAAAGCAATGAATTACTATCAAGAGGGAGGTTATTATCAAGTTTTTCAAGATTTTTAATGTCCTTTTCCCATTTATCTTTAGTATGCTCATATTTTTTTAATGGTGAACATGAAAAAAATAAAATAAAAACTAGAATGTACCTTATCATTTAATATTTAATACTAGGATTGTATCAATTGGATCTAATTTATCTTGATCTACATTAATTATCAAACCAGACTTTGTTTTTTCATAGCTCACTTTTTGATTTGAATCAAAGTATTTTAAATCCTTAATTTTTGGATGAAAATTTTCTATAAAATATGTTTCTTTATAATTATTAAGTAAGTGAATATAAACTGTATTATCAATTTGAGTTGAAGCAATTTCATCAGTAGGGTCAATTGGTCCTCGTCTAGTACCATAGATTGTTTTTCCATAATCATTGACCCATTCTCCAACTTCTTTTAATGATTTTATATGTTCTTTTTGAATTCTTCCGTTAGGCATTGGCCCAACATTTAAGAGGAGGTTACTATCGTATCCAGCAGCTTTAACTAGGTATTGAACTAGGTCTTTCTTTGACTTATGTTTTCTGTCTTTTAAGTTAAACCCCCATGAACCATTAATAGTTTCACAAACTTCAAGTGGTAAATTACCTATATCTTCAGCTTTTGTTGCAAAGGATTTAGTACTTCTACCAGGTAGATCTTTTTCAAACATTTGAAAATCTTCACCTGGGTTTGGAGCTAAATGATGATTACTTCCAATTAGTGCTTGTGGCTGTAAATCATGAATTAACTTATAAACTTCATCTAATTTAAAATCCATAATTTTTGTACCAAATCTTTTTCCATCCCACTTAATTTGATCCCATTCACCGTCAAACCATATTCCTCCAATTTCACCATAATTTGTTAATAGTTCAGTCAATTGAGCCTTCATAAAATCAATATAATCATCCCAATTTCCTTCTCCTCTTCCTTCAATACCAGTTCCAGTTCTTCCCCTAGGAAAATAATCATCTCTATACCAATCAAGTTGAGAATAGTAAAAAAACAGTTTAATATCGTGTTTTCTACACGCCTCAGCTAACATCTTTAAAACATCTTTTCCATAGGGTGTTCTATCTACAATATTATAATCAGAGGCTTTAGAATCAAACATTGAAAATCCATCGTGATGCCTACTCGTTATGGTAATATATTTCATACCAGCATTTTTAGCCATTAAAACCCATTCCTCTGCATCAAAATATACTGGATTAAAAAACGTTGATAATTTTTCATATTCTTTAATTGAAATATTTTGATTATTCATCACCCATTCTCCGTCGCCAAGAACACTATATACCCCCCAATGAATAAATAATCCAAATCTTGCATCTTGGAACCATTCTCTAGCTTCTAGATTTTCTTTTGTTGGTATATATTTTTCTTGACCAAATGATGTAAGTGATAGTAATAATATTAGAATTAATAATTTTTTCATTTTATTTAATGTGTTTAGTTAAATCTCTATAATTTATAAGTTTTATATTATTTTTTTTAATAGAATTAATAAATTTTTCACTATTGAAAACTTGATAATCTATTTCTCTCCATTTTGATCCATAATCAATTTTTTCAGTTGTTATTTCTTTCATGTTATCATTGTCAAGGCCAAAATGTACAATTATTTCGCTTAATCCTGGCTTTAAATTGTCTAAAATATTTAAATAATAGTCTTCCATTTCATCAGGTTTTATTCCTGCTTCAGCCATAAAAAATTGATCCACAATTATTGCGTGTTTTGGTTTTGGAAAATTTTTATCAAAATGGACACTAGCCTGAATTGGTACAAAAGCTAATAGATTATTGTTTTCTGCAATATTTAAATAAGTTTTAAAAACATCAGGATCAAAAAATAAAGCACCCTCATGGCTATCAATGTGAGAAATATTCATCCCCATCGAAATAGCTAAATCTACCTGAGCTTGAAGTTCATTATATAATTGATCTATGTTTGTGTTTTTAGTAAATTTTCTTTTGTTCCAGTAAAAGTGATTTTTATTATTTAATAATGATGGAATATCTTTGTCTGGAAGGACTCCTCCCCATTTATGAATTTTCCACTCACTGGTAACAGTCAGATGAACACCCATGTCTATTTCAGGGTTGTTTTTAGAAAAATCAGCAACCTCTTGTACCTTTTCAGTATTCATTATAACACTTGCAGACGTAACCGTATTTTTTAAAAGAGATTCCAAAGATGTTTGATTAACTGAATTTGATAAACCGAGATCATCTGCATGAATGATTAATAGTTTTTCATCAGAGCTATATCCTAAATTTTTTGAGAGTATTTCAAAATTTTCAGTTTGAGTTGAATTTTTGATGAACTTGTATGCTAGTTTCCAATTATAAATTGGTAATTGATTGTAATGAAAATAACAGATAAGTGTTATAAATAATGACACCAATATTAACATTGATAATGAAATGGCTTTTTTTATCATAATATTAACCAAAGTAAAAAAAAACTACTTTTTTTATCGCTTTAATTTTCATTAAATTAACAAAATGAATAGAGTTTTTGTAATCATTTTAAGTTTCTCTTTTTTAATTTCCTGTGATAAAAATGAAAAACCAAATATATTTTGGATAACCATTGAAGATCAGTCACAATATCTTTTACCATTTAACGGCAACCAAGATATTACCTTACCAAACTTGGAAAAAATTGCTGAAGAGAGTTTAGTTTTTGACAATATGTATGCAACTTATCCAGTTTGTGCACCCGCAAGAAGTTCAATAATTACAGGAATGTATCCAAATTCAATAGGAACTCATAATATGAGAGCAATGCATTTTGACAATTATTTTAATAATAATCAAAAATTTGGAAAAAGGAGTAAAAAAGAACAAGTTTTAGAAGTTCCTTATTATTCATCTAGATTAGCTGAATCAATTAAAGCATTTCCAGAAATTTTAAGAGAAAATGGCTACTATACATATAATGACGCAAAGGGTGATTACAATTTTATTTTAGATATAGATTCTGTGTGGTCTGGATATAGAACTAATTTTAAACTTTCAAAAAATCAGACTCCTATTTTTGCAGTATATAATTTTAACATTACTCATGAGTCTAATATGTGGAAAAGAGACAGAGAGATGCTTAAAGTTAATCCTAATGATTTAACAATGATTCCACCTGTTTTTCCAGATGATTCTTTAGTTAGACATTCACTAGCTGTAAATTACTCAAATTTAATCGAGATGGATAGACAAGTTGGTAATCTTGTCAAAAGTTTAAAAAAAGAAGGTTTATATGAAAACACTTAAATATTATTATAAACCGATCATGGTGGTCCATTTCCGAGACACAAAAGAGCAATATATGAAACAGGCACTAAAGTTCCATTTTTTGTAAAATTACCTTATGGGAAAAAAGAAAAAATAGATAAAGAACAATTTTTAAGTTTTGTTGATTTTGCACCTACAGTACTATCAATTGCAGGAATTGAAATCCCAAGTGAGTATCAAGGAATTCCATTCTTGGGTAAATTTAAATCTCTAAGTAAACGCGAGTATTTATTCACATCTAGCGATAGATTTGATGAGAATCCAGATAGAATTCGAGCTGTTCGAGATAATAAGTTTAAATATATTAGAAATTATTTTCCTGAAAATTCTCATGCTCTTGATGTTGAATATAGAACTCAAATGGTACTTATGAGGCATTTAACAAGTCTTCATTTACAAAATAAATTAAGCCCTGAACAAAATTTTTGGTTCAGAACACCAAAATTAGCAGAAGAATTGTATGATTTGGACAATGACCCTTTTGAATTAAATAATCTATCCAATAATCCAGATTATACAGACAAATTAAATAATTTAAGTGATGTTCTTGATAGATGGTTAGATGAAATCGATGATCTAGGAAGAATACCAGAAAAGGAATTAATTAAAATAATAACGGGTGAAAATTAGCAATACTTTTTGGTTGATTGCATTAATGATTCTAATTCCAATTGTAGCTTACATGTTTAATTTTTTTGCATTATTTCTATTTTTACCTCTGGGGTTTTTATTCAAAAAAAAAAATTAGAGTATATTTAGCGTCAAATTATACCATTAGCAAAATTTAAGGTCTAATTATTGTTACAAATTATACGTGAGATTTTATATCCTTTTTATATCATTCTTTTTAACATTAAATATTAAAGCTCAGGAAGGTGTTCCTGTTTACTTTGACTATTTAACTGAAAACTATTACTTGGTTCACCCTTCAATGGCTGGAGTGAATTTAGTGGGTGGTAAATTAAGAATGACTGCAAGAAAACAATGGTTTGATCAGGTTGAAGCTCCAAATTTACAAACTCTTACTGCTGACTTAAGATTAAGTGAAAGATCTGGTGTTGGAGTTACTGTATT
>JAYNRW010000046.1:0-10663 GCA_038114965.1 Flavobacteriaceae bacterium
CTTCAAATATTACTTCATCCATTTTCGAACCAGTTTCAGTTAAAGCAGTAGCAATAATGGATAAAGATCCACCACCTTCAATATTTCTTGCAGCACCAAAGAAACGTTTAGGTTTATGTAAAGCATTTGCATCTACACCACCACTAAGAATTTTTCCCGAAGCCGGTTGTACTGTATTATATGCTCTAGCTAATCTTGTAATAGAATCAAGAAGTATTACAACATCATGACCACATTCTACAAGTCTTTTGGCTTTTTCTAAAACAATATTTGCAACTCTAACGTGTCTATCAGCAGGTTCATCAAAAGTTGATGCAACAACCTCACCCTTTACATTTCTTTGCATATCGGTAACCTCCTCAGGTCTTTCATCAATAAGAAGAATTATTTGATATACCTCAGGGTGATTAGCTGCTATGGCATTAGCTACATCTTTTAGAAGCATAGTTTTTCCTGTTTTTGGTTGAGAAACAATCATTCCTCTCTGTCCTTTACCAATTGGTGAAAATAGATCCATAATTCTTGTAGAAATACTACTTTCTTTATCAGCAATGTTAAATTTTTCATCTGGAAATAAAGGAGTTAGATGTTCAAAAGAAACCCTGTCTCTAACGACATCAGGTGTAAGGCCATTAATTTTATTTACTTTAATCAATGGGAAATATTTTTCACCGTCTTTAGGTGGTCTAACTTGACCTAGAACAGTATCACCGGTTTTTAATCCAAATAACCTTACTTGAGATTGCGAAACATAAATATCATCAGGTGAACTCAAATAATTGTAATCTGATGATCTCAGAAAACCATATCCTTCTTGCATTATATCTAAAACTCCTTCAGATTCAATTATACCATCAAATTCAAAATCAGGTTGCTTGTACCTGTTACGTGAATCTTTATTATGATTCCTTTCGTGATTATCATGATTAGACTTTTTAAAATCTCTTTTTACTCTTTCACGAGTTTTTTTCTGTTCAACAGGTTTTGAATGAAACTCAATGATTCGTTCAATGAGTTCGTTTTTCTTTCCTGAATTATCTATTCCTAGATTATCACAAATTTCAGTTAATTCTGTAAGTTTTTTCTTATTTAAATCTTTTAACTCTGACATATATTAAAAAATGGGTTAATGAGTTGTTGTTATCGGGAAAGTTTTTTGATAACACTTCAAATATACAATATTTTTAATTTACAATTAAAATTCTCTATTTTTATTTTATGTATAGAAAACACTTTTTTTATTTACTTTTTCTAATCTTATCAGGTTTAGTTGTATTTGGGCTTGAGAAATTCGATGTGTTTAATTTTGGGCTTTCAATCTTTCCTTTAATTATTACAATTTTTACACTTTTTACAATAGGTCAATATAAAAAAAGAAAGAAACAAATTCTTTTAGTGAAAGTGATTTCCTATCTAAATATAATTTACCTTTTAAAATATATAATTTTTGATAATATTTCAGTTTACGGGTTTATATTTTTAGGATCAGTTACTTTGTTATTAGCTTTTGCTTTAAATTCTCTTAAAAAAGATCAAAAATTGGTTGACTCAGTAAATAGATTAAGATAAACTTGATCTCGATCCTAATTCAATTACCTCAAGATTATCAATCTTCTTTTTATCAACTGTAAATCTTAGCATTGTCCTTTTTAAATGAAAACCATGTCTACCTGCTGCCCCAGGGTTCATAAATAATAAATCATTTTTATTATCAAATTCTACTTTTAATAAATGAGAGTGACCTGCTATAAGTAAATCAGGATTAGTTTTTTTAATCTCATTAACTGTTTTTTTATTGTAATTAGGTAATTTTCCTGAGATATGAGTTAATAGAATTTTTAAGTTATCAATTTTAAAAAAAAGAAATTCATTACTTTCAGATCTAACTTCAGTTCCATCAATATTACCATAAACGTGATATAATTTAGAAACAGATTTTAACTTATCAATTATCTCATAATTTCCAATATCACCTGCATGAATGACATAGTCTGATTGTGATGCAAAATCAAGAATTCTATCATCTAAATAGTTATGGGTATCTGAAAGAACTAAGATTTTTTTCAATTTTTTAAACTTGTTATTGGTTATCTTTGATAATTAACAAAATTATAAATCATTTTGAGATATTTTTTTGAAATTACATACGATGGTTCAAATTATCATGGCTGGCAAAAACAGCCTAATTCTAATACCATACAGCAAACAATAGAAGATTGTATGTCAACTATACTAAAACAAAAAATTGATATTGTTGGTGCAGGTAGGACTGACGCTGGTGTTCATGCAAAGGAAATGATCGCGCATTTTGAAACAATAAATAATTTAGAATTAGATAAACTTTCGTATCAATTAAATTCATTTTTACCCAATGATATTGCAGTTGGTAATTTTTTTAAGGTGAAGAATGATGCTCATGCGAGGTTTAGTGCTATTTCTAGATCATATGATTATAAAATTTCTTACAAAAAAAATCCTTTAAAACATAATAGAGTTTACCAGCTAAATAATAAATTAGATCTTGATCAACTAAACAAGGCCACAAAAATTTTATTTAATCACTCTGATTTTAAATCATTCAGCAAATCAAAATCAGATGTAAAAACTTTTAATTGTAATATAATGCATGCCAAATGGAAATTAGATGGTGATATTTTAATTTTTTCAATTAAGGCAGATCGTTTTTTAAGAAACATGGTAAGAGCTATTGTTGGTACGTTAATTGAAATAGGACAAAATAGATTAAAAGTGGAAGATTTTAATCAAATTATTTTGAAAAAAGATAGAAAATATGCGGGATATTCGGTCCCAGCCTGTGGACTTTACTTAACAAAAATTGAATACAACAAAGAAGAGATTATAAATGTCTGATAATAAAAAATTTAATTTTAAACTATTTGCACGTTTACTGAATTATGTGCTTCCTTACAAAATTAATTTTGCCTTTTTATCTGTTGCAGCAATTTTAATATCTGTTTTTTCAATTCTAAATCAATATTTACTTAAAGAAGCAGTAGATAAATATATAACACCTAAGGATTATGAAGGCTTAATTTTTATAATTTCAGTAATGTTAGGAGTCCTTCTTTTTCAGGTTACATTTCAGTTTTTATTTGTTTTTCTCGCCAATATTTTAGGACAAAAAGTTGTTTATGACATAAGAATAAAACTATTTGCAAGAATTATTAAGTTTAAAATGTCTTATTATGATAAATCATCTGTTGGTAGATTAGTTACGAGATCTGTTAATGACATGGAAACAATTGCAAGTATTTTCAGTCAAGGATTGTTCATGATAGTTGCTGACTTGATATTAATGCTTTCTGTTCTTGGTGTTATGATTTTTTTAAGCATTGAACTATCATTAATTGTTTTTGTTATTCTTCCATTTATTTTAATTGCCACACGATTATTTCAAAGAGCTATGAAAGTTGCATTTAATGAAGTAAGAAATGAAGTTGCTAATCTTAATTCTTTTGTACAAGAAAGAATTTCCGGAATAAAGGAAATACAAGTTTTTAACAGAGAAAATATTGAAAGAGAAAATTTTGTCAAGATAAACACTAAGCATAAAAATGCATGGCTCAAAACTGTTTGGTATAACTCAATTTTCTTTCCAATTGCAGAAATTTCAACATCAATAACTATTGGTTTATTAGTGTGGTATGGTGGAGGTTTAGTTGGATTAAGTCAAACATCTGTAACATTGGGAACAATTTTTCTCTTTATTCAATTGTCACAAATGCTTTTTAGACCCCTTAGACAAATAGCTGACAAGTTTAATACATTACAAATGGGAATGGTAGCTGCAAACAGAGTCTTTAAAATCTTAGATACTTCAGATTTCATTGTTGATAATGGAGAAAACAATCCTAAAAAAATTCAAGGAAAAGTTTCTTTTAAAAATATTTATTTTTCATACGATTCAAAAAACCCTGTTTTTAAAAATTTTAGTTTAGATATTAGTAGTGGAGAAAAGGTTGCAATAGTAGGATCAACTGGATCTGGAAAAACAACAATTATTAATTTACTGCTTAGATTTTACGATATAGACAATGGAGATATATTGATAGACAAAAGAAACATTAAAGAAATGTCTATTGAATTTTTAAGATCTCAAATTTCTCTAGTAACTCAGAATATATTTTTATTTGCAGATTCAATCTACAATAACATTGTTTTACATAACAAAAATATTACTAAAGAAGATGTTATTGTAGCAGCCAAAAAAATTGGAATACATAATTTCATAATGAAACTTCCTGGCGGTTATGACTATAATGTTAAAGAAAGAGGTGTTATGCTGTCCGAGGGTCAAAAACAACTTATTTCTTTTCTTAGGGCATATGTAAGTAATCCAAGTATTTTAATTTTAGATGAAGCAACCTCTTCAATTGATAGTAAAACTGAAAAATTAATTCAATATGCTACCTCTAAAATTATTGAAAATAAAACTTCAATTATTATAGCTCATAGATTATCAACTATATTAAATTCTGATAAAATTATTGTTTTAGATAAAGGTGAGATAAAAGAGATTGGTAGACATGAGGATCTACTTGAAATTCAAGATGGATACTATAAAAAATTATTTGAATTACAATTTCAAAAAGAAGAACTAGTTGGCTAGGTCGTTTATTATTAAATTCTTTAAATCGTCCAAGTCTTTGAATTTACAAAATTCACCATCTTGTACATAAGAAATTTTTCCTGTTTCCTCAGAAATAACAAGACACATGGCATCTGTATCTTCGGTAATTCCAACAGCGGCTTTATGTCTTAATCCAAACGATTTACTTATATTTTTTTTTGATAAGGGTAGTGTTACTCTACTTGATCTAATTATGTTGCCTTCAATTATTATCGCACCATCATGAAGGGGACTATTTTTAAAAAAAATACTTTCAATTAAGGAAGAAGATAATTCAGCATTTAAAACATCACCTTCAGTCTTAACAAAATCAAGGCTAGTGTTTCTTTCGAAAACAATTAATGCACCAGTTTTAGATTTTTTCAAATTTTCAATCGCTGTAAAAAGCTCATCAATATTAATTTTTGATTGTTCTTTAGAGATTTTGAACAAGAGTTTAAACTTTTTAATTACGGATTTGTTATTAGTAAACCTATTGGATCCAAGCATTAATAAGAATTTTCTTATCTCTTGTTGAAATACAATTATTACTGCAAAAACTCCAACGCTGATAAAACCACCAAGTATATTACTCAAAATATTCATGTTGGCAATATCTGTTATCCACCAAATAATATAAATTAAAACAAAACCTCTAAAGATGATAATTGCTGAAGTTCCTCTAACGTATTTGTAAGCGTAATAAAGCATTCCAGCTGCAAGAACAACATCTATTATTGGTAATATGGTTGATACGATTAGGTCTAAAATTTCCAATGTATAAAGATAATTATTTGGTTTTGTTGTATAAAAGTACACATTCTTTAGCTTCCTTGACATCATGTACTCTAAGAATTTTAACTCCTTTCATAAGTGCTATTGTGTTAAGAACAGATGTTCCATTAAGTGCATTTTCTTTATCAGTATTAAGTGTTTTAAAAATCATTGATTTTCTTGAAAATCCCGTTAAAATTGGAAGATCTAACATTGAAAAATGTTCAAGATTACTTAATATTTCAAAATTATGTTCAATTGATTTTCCAAAACCAAAACCTGGATCTATAATTATATCAATTATTTTTTTTTCTCTTGCAGATTTAACTCTTTTAGCTAAAAAACTAATTATTTCTTTACTTGGATTTTCATAGCTGGGATTGTCTTGCATATTTTGAGGGCTTCCTTGCATGTGCATCATAATGTATGGACATTGATAATTACCAATAACATTAAACATATTATCATCTAACATTCCTGAGGAAATATCATTGATTATATCAATTCCACAATCAAGTGATTTTTCAGCTACCAAAGATCTAAAGGTGTCAATTGAAATAATTAGTTTTGGAAAGATTTTTTTTAATTCTTTAATGATCGGAATAACTCTGTTAAGTTCCTCATCAACTGTTATGTCATTTGCACCAGGTCTTGAACTGTAACCCCCAACATCAAGAATGTCCATTCCATCTTCAATCATTTTTTCAACATGGTTTAAAATTTCTTTTAAACTTTTATGTTTTCCTCCATCATAGAATGAATCGGGTGTAACATTAAGTATACCCATGATTTTTGGTGAACTTAAATCATAAAGATTACCACGTATGTTAATATTCATTAGTTAAATGGATTAGTATATTAGATAAATTTGTTCGAAATTTACATAAAAATTCTTTGTGAATAGTACAGCAAATCTTTTTGATGAAATTATTTTAAAATGTGTAAATACATTTTCAAGTAAAATGAAAGATTATGGTAGTGCATGGAGGATTTTAAGATTATCTTCGCTTACTGATCAAATTTTTATAAAAGCTCAAAGAATAAGAAGTCTTCAAATCAATAAAGAAAAAAAAATAGATGAGGGGCAAGAACCAGAATTTATTGGAATAATTAATTACTCAATTATGGCTCTTATTCAAATTGAAAAAGGTGTATCTGATGATCCAGATATGAATATTAGTCAAGCTACTGATGCCTTTAATAATCAGGTAAAAATTGTTAAAGATTTAATGTTGAAAAAAAATCATGATTATGGAGAGGCATGGAAGGATATGAGAATCAGCTCTCTAACTGATTTAATTATTCAAAAACTCCTTAGAGTCAAGCAAATTGAAGATAATCATGGTAAAACAATTGTAAGTGAAGGAGTCGATGCTAATTACCATGACATCATTAACTATTCTGTATTTGCTTTAATTCATTTGCAAGATATCAAGGAATGAAAATTCTCAATATTTTTTTCACCTTATTTGGAGTTATAACTGTTGTATTTTTTTTATTTCAAGTTTTACCTGGAGATCCAGCTAGAATGATGATGGATCAAAATGAGAATGAGGAGCAATTAAAAATTATCAATAAAAAATATGGCTTTGATTTGCCTGTGTATAAACAATATTTATACTATCTGAATGATTTATCAATAATTTCAGTTCATTCAAAAAATGAAATAGATTTTAATTTTTTAGATGATAATAAGTATAATTATATTAAGTTAATAAATACAAAGTCTACATCAATTGTATTAAAGTTTCCTTATCTACGAGAATCTTATCAAAGAAGAGGTGTAAAAGTCTCTTCAATAATAGCTAATACATTTCCAAATACAGTTGTATTAGCAGTTTCATCTATTATAATAGCAATAGTTATTGGTTTAATTTTGGGAATTTTTTCTGCTTTGAATAAAGGAAGTTTTGTGGATAATTTAATTCAAATAATAAGTACGCTTGGTATGAGCGTTCCATCATTTTTTAGTGCAATTATATTTGCATGGATATTTGGGTTTTTGCTCTCAGATATTACAGGACTAAACATGACTGGTAGTTTATATGAACTTGATGATTTTGGAAATGAATACCAATTGAAGCTTAAAAATTTAATTTTACCATCTATTGTATTAGGAATTCGACCTATTGCAGTTATAAGTATGATGATGAGGAACTCTTTAATTGAAGTTTTAAAGAAAAATTATGTCATAACAGCATATGCTAAAGGTTTAACTACATTTGAAGTTATTTACAAGCATTGTATTAAAAATTCTTTAAATCCAGTTGTTACTGCGTTATCTGGATGGTTTGCTAGTTTATTGGCAGGTTCGGTATTTGTTGAATATATTTTTGGTTGGAATGGTTTGGGTAAAGAAATTGTAAACTCACTAAACACATTAGATGTTCCAGTTGTAATTGGTTCAGTTTTAATTGTTAGTTTTTCTTTCATCCTTATTAATATCTTTGTAGATGAAATTTATAAATTGTTAGATCCGAGAATAAAATAAATATGAGAAAAAAAGTTGTTGCAGGAAATTGGAAAATGAATAATGATTTAATTATGTCGAATGATTTAATTAAAGAAATTAAGTTAAAATTAAATAAAGAGAATGATGCTGATATTTATATATCACCCTCATTTCCTTTTCTTAATGAATCAATTAAGCAATGTGAGGGGACTAAAATTAAAGTTTTAGCACAAAATGTTAATGAAAATAAAAATGGAGCATATACAGGTGAGGTTTCTTTATCAATGCTCAAAAGTATTGGTATAGATAGCGTCTTAATTGGTCATTCTGAAAGAAGAGAATATTATCATGAAACTGACGAGATATTACTTAAAAAACTTTCCAATTCATTAGATGAAGGGTTTAAAGTTTTTTTCTGCATTGGTGAAAGCCTAAATGACAGAGAAAATGATCTTCATTTTGATGTTATTGAACAACAACTAAAAAATACAATTTTTAAAATTGACAAAATAAACTCTGAAAACTTAATTATTGCATATGAACCGGTATGGGCTATTGGTACTGGATTAACTGCATCACCAGATCAAGCACAAGAAATTCATGCTTTCATTAGAAAAAATATTGCTGAAAGATTTGGTGAAGATTTTTCAAATAATATATCGATAATTTATGGTGGAAGTGTTAAGCCTGATTCTGCATCAGATATATTTAGTAAAGATGATGTCGATGGAGGCTTAATTGGTGGTGCATCGCTCAATGCTCAAGATTTTGTTGAAATAGTAAACTCAATTTAGCTATATTAAAAATATCGTAAATTTACTCTAACTATCTGGTTATGAGTATAAAAGAAAAAACTCAAAAAGAAATATTAGCAGATCAGTCTAAATCTGATCATCATCAAATAATTCTTTATAATGATGATGTGAATACTTTTGACCATGTAATAGAAACTTTAATAAATGTTTGTGATCATACACCTTTGCAAGCTGAGCAATGTACATTAATTGTTCACTATAAAGGTAAGTGCTCAGTAAAATCTGGTACGCTTTTTGACCTTAAACCAAGGTTAAAGAAGCTATCTGCAGCCAATTTAACTGCTGAAATTATTTAAAGTTTTATTATGAATAAATTATTTATCCTCACTTTTTTTATGAGCATTAGTTGTATCTTTTCGCAAAATAACTCAATGGAAGAATCTCTATATGATTTCACAGTAAAAGATATTTATGGTGAAGACTTTGACTTTAGTAAGCTAAAGGGTAAGAAAATTATGATTGTTAATACTGCATCTAAATGTGGATTAACACCTCAATACAAAGGTTTGGAAAGTCTCTATTCTAAGTATAAAAATGATAATTTTATTATTATAGGATTCCCTGCAAATAATTTTTTGTGGCAAGAACCAGGCTCAAATGAAAAAATAGCAACTTTTTGTGAGGAAAATTATGGTGTTACTTTTCCAATGATGAGTAAAATATCTGTTAGAGGATCATCAATGCATCCTATTTATAAGTTTTTAACTGATAAAACTAGAAATGGAGTTATTAGTTCATCTGTCTCATGGAATTTTCAAAAATATTTAATCAATGAGGATGGAACAATTCATAAAGTTATTTCGCCAAGAACAAAACCTGAGGATCAAAAAATTATTGATTGGATAACCAGCAGCTAAAATTAAAATGTCGAACAACAACAACAAAAATAAAAGCACAAAATGTGTTCATTCAGGAAATCTAGTAGATGAGAAGTATTTTGGAAATATTTCCCCATTATATCCATCTATAACATATGATTTTATTAAAAGTGATGTTTACCCAAGGTACTTCAACACACCTAATCAAATGGGTGTTTGTAAAAAAATTTCTGACTTAGAGAATGCAGAACTTTCTCTACTTTTTGGATCTGGTCTTGGTGCTATTGCAACGACAATGCTCTCATTACTTAAACAAGGAGACCATGTAATCCTTCAAGACTCTTTATATGGTGGTACAATCAATTTAGTGAATACTGAATTTAAAAAATTTGGAATAGAACATTCTTATGTTGATGTCAATGACAAGAAAAAATTAGATTCCTCTTTGAAAAAAAATTCAAAAGTCATTTATGTTGAATCGCCCAGTAATCCATTATTAAACATAGTTGATTTATCTTCAATTTCAGATTTTGCAAAAAGTAACCGTCTTATTTCAGTAATTGACAATACGTTTGCAAGTCCTATTAATCAAAATCCAATTGATGTAGGAATTGATTTAGTTATTCATAGTGCTACAAAATATTTAGGTGGTCATAGTGATATTCTTGCTGGATCTGTAAGTGGAAGTAAAGAAAAAATTGAAGTGATAAAAAGTTCAGGTTTAAATTTTGGATCAAACATTAGTGAGTATACTGCATGGATGTTAGAAAGAAGCATCAAAACACTAAAAATAAGAGTTAATGCTCAAAATGATAATGCTTTAAATCTCGCAAAATTTTTATCAGAACATAATTTTGTTTCAAAAGTATTTTATCCTGGTTTAGAAAACCACAAAAATCATGATATTGCTAAAATTCAAATGCATGGTTTTGGGGGTATGTTGTCATTTGAATTAAACTCAAATATAGATCCAATTAAATTTGTTAGTGATTTAAAAATTATTAAACCTACAATGAGTCTTGCAGGTGTTGAGTCTACTATAACATCTCCTGCATTATCTTCACACAAGAAGATGGATTCTGATATAAGAAGAGGATTAGGAATTTCTGATAATCTACTCAGATTTTCAGTTGGTATTGAAGACTTTGAAGATTTAATGTTAGATTTAGATAAT
>JAYNRW010000047.1:0-10115 GCA_038114965.1 Flavobacteriaceae bacterium
TGGCTTAGGTTCTGGTTCTGGCTTAGGTTCTGGTTCTGGCTTAGGTTCTGGTTCTCGTTCTGGCTCAGGCTCTGGCTCAGGTTCTGGTTCTCGTTCTGGCTCAGGCTCTGGCTCTGGTTCTGGTTTTGATCTAGTTTGTTTTACTTCTTCCTTAACTGAATCTTTTTGTATACTTTGCTCATCTTTTTCATCTTTTAAGTCATCTATCTCATTTTTATCTAAGTCTTTAGCTGGTTTCTTTCCAAACGAAAAGAGCCTTTTAAAAAAATTCATGTATGAAAGTTAGCTATAAAATTTTAAAATAAATGAAATTAAATCTTTTAAGGAATTAAAGATTTACTTTTTAGACAACCAATCATTTACCTGGTCAGAAGACATAATTGCTTCAGAAAAGGTGTAAGCACCTGACTTTGGGCTTTTTACCATTTTTATAGCTTTAGTAAGCTTTTTTGAAGAAGTTTGTAATGTAGCAACAGTTTTTTTAGCCATTATTTTATCTCTTTATGTATTGTATACTTTTTTAATATAGGATTGAATTTTTTTAATTCTAACCTCTCAGGTGAATTCTTCTTATTCTTAGTTGAAATATATCTAGAGGTTCCTGGCTTACCAGAATCTTTGTGTTCTGTACATTCCAAAATAACTTGAACTCTATTTCCTTTTTTAGCCATTATATTAAAGTTTAATACCTTTTTCTTTTGCTTCTTTCAAAACAGCACTTATGCCTTTTTTGTTAATTGTCTTTAAAACAGAAGTAGAAACTTTAAGTTTAATCCACTTATCCTCTTCAGGAATATAAAATCTTTTCGAAACAATATTAGCGTTAAACCTTCTTTTCGTTTTGTTTATAGCTTTAGAAACATTATTTCCAAACTGAACTTTCTTTCCTGATATTTGACAAATTTTTGACATAATATATTGCCTTTAGGCATGCAAATAAACAACTTTTTTATAGTATTGACAAATTTATTTTATTAGATTTTCTAATAGAAGTTTATGTGATTTTTCTACAATAATTTCAATTATTTCTTCTCTGGACCCGTTTAAAGACAATTGCTCTGTAATTATCTTTTGAGGCGTTGCAATTGAAATAAATATTTGACCTACCTTTGAAAAATGATCATTGGTTGAAGGACCTGCATTACCAGTTGTAGAAATGCAATAATCAGTATTCAATATTTTTTTGCCAGATTTTACCATCTCATATGATATTTCCTTACTGACAGGTGAAAATTTATATATCAAATCTTTGTCAATTTGAAGAATATTTATTTTTGATTCTATCGAATAGGTAACTAAAGAGCCTTTAAAAAATTTTGATGCTCCAGCTTTTTTAATTATTGAATTAGATAATTTCCCGCCTGTTACACTCTCAACAGTCGAAAGTGAAAGGTTGTTGATCAAAAAAAAATCAAAAATCTTATCTAAAATCATTTTATTATAATTGAAAAAACTTTCTTTTCTTCCAAAAAACCATCTAAAACATCTCCTATATTAACTTTTCCAACACCTTCGGGTGTGCCAGTGAATAAAATATCACCGATTTTTAATGTAAAGTAATTAGATACTTCTGAAATTAATTCATCTACTTTCCAAATCATATTAGAACTATTACTTGTTTGTACTATTTCATTATTAATTTTTAAACAAAAGTTAATATTATTAATGTCATGAAAATCATTGATATCTAGCCAATCACCAATAACAGCAGAATTATCAAAAGCCTTAGCTTTTTCCCATGGTTGGCCAGATTGTTTAAGTTTTTTTTGTAAATCTCTAGCTGTAAAATCTATTCCTAAAGAAATTTGATTATAGTATTTATTAGAAAACTTAGGGTCAATATGTTTACCAAGTTTACTAAACTTCAAAATTATTTCAACTTCGTAGTGAATTTCTTTAGAGAATTCAGGGATAAAAAAAGGTTGATTTTTTTGTATTATACTTGAGTCAGGTTTTAAGAAAATAACTGGGGATTTACTTCTGCTAGAATTTAATTCTTCAATATGCTTTAAATAATTTTGACCAATACAAATGATTTTCATGATAATTTATTATTAATCTTACTTAATCTAATTTTATTTAACACTTTCTTTGTATATCTTGGAAAATCTGCATTCAATATCCAACTAAAATATCCTGGATCAGTTTCAATAATTTCATCAACCTCTTTGCCTTTGTACTTTCCAAATGAGAAAGTTGGTTTTAAGTCAGAATTTAAATGAATAAACCCTGCCAGATCAACAAATTTTTTTTGAGTAGAAAATTCAGATAAAAAATCAACATTATCTTCAAGGTCTTTATACTTATCTAATTGGGCTAATAAAACCTCAAATGTAGCTCTAGTATCCGACATTGATGAATGAGCATTATCATGAATTTTATTACAATAAAATTTATATGCAGCAGACAAAGTTCTTTTTTCTTTTTTATGAAAGATATTTTGCACATCAATCAATTTTATTTTTGATACATCCAAATCCTTTTCAACTCTAAGAAATTCTTCAGCTAACATAGGAACGTCAAATTTATTTGAGTTAAAACCTGCTAAATCACAATCTTTGATAAAAGAAAATATTTCATTAGAGACATCTTTAAATGTTGGTTTATCTTTTACCATCTCATCAGTAATTCCATGAATAGAAGATACTATTTTTGGTATTGGAATTGTTGGATTAACTAACCAAGTTTTAGAAATTTCTTCACCATTTTTTTCAATTTTTAGAACAGAAATTTCTACAATTCTATCATTAACAATACTAATCCCTGTTGTTTCTAAATCAAAAAAACAAATTGGCTTAGTTAAGTTTTTTAAAAAAGACATAAATTATACTAAATTTGCGTTTTAGGATTCCAACCCTCTATAATATCTTTAATTCTTTTTATAAATAATCCACCAGTAGCTCCATTTATTATCCTGTGATCATAACTGTGACATAAAATCATTTTTCTACGAATTCCAATAAAATCACCTTTTTCAGTCTCTATGACAGATGGTTTTTTTAAGATTGATCCAATTGCTAAAATTCCAACTTGTGGTTGATTAATTATTGGGATGCCTGCTAAAGTATCAAATACTCCCACATTGGTTATTGTATAAGTTCCATCAACTACATCATCAGGATTTAAATTATTATTTCTAGCTCTTTGAACTAAATCGTTTGTTTTTTTAACAATACCAATAAGACTTAATTGATCTGAATTTTTAAGAACAGGCACAATTAAATTACCGTCAGAAAGAGCTGTTGCAACTCCAATATTTATATCACTCTTTATAAAAACTTTATCATCTTTTAAACTTGAATTAAGAATTGGAAATTCTCTTAGAACTTCAGAGACAATTTTAACAAAAACATGTGTTAGAGTTAATTTATAATTTTCTCTCTTTTGGAAATCATTTTTAACACCTTCTCTCCAGTCCCAAAGGTTAGTGACATCAATCTCAATAAAAGATTGAACATGTGGGGATGTTTTTTTACTGTTAACCATGTGTTCTGCAAGAATTTTTTCCATTCTTGTTAAATCTCTTATTGTTGATTGATTATCAGAATAATTTTTATCAATCTCTAATTTTTCTGAAATTGAGTCACTAGATTCAATATATTTTAATATATCTTTTTTAGTAATTCTACCATCTTTGCCTGAACCACTAATTTTTAGTAATTCTTTTTCACTAATATTTTCTTTTTCAGCTATACTTCTAACCAATGGCGATATGTAAATATCATTTTCAATTTTCGAAGGTTTTAAAATTTCATTCGTCTCAATTTTCTCATCATTTTTATCATCCAATACCAAATCTATATTAGGAATCTCTTCAATAATATCAATTGTTTTTGCAGAACTAGACTCGTTACTAAGCTCAATAATGCAAATAGTCTCTCCTACCTTTACTACGTCATTTACTTTAAAACATAATTCAATAATTTTACCATCAACATCACTTGGAACTTCGGAATCAACTTTATCAGTTGCTATCTCAACAATAAAATCATCAATTTTTACATCATCCCCAACATTTTTAAGCCAATTAACAATAGTAGCTTCCTCAACACTTTCTCCCATTTTGGGTAATGTAAGCTCATATTTATTAGTTTTAGACATATCGCAAAAATATCAAATAATAGGATAAAAAGTTAATTATTCTTTAGTTGATTGTTCATAAGGAACTCTTTTTAAAATACTTCTTCCTAGAGTAATTTCATCGGTATATTCAAGATTATCACCTACAGAAACACCTCTGGCTATAGATGAAAATTTAATACTATCATTACTTATCTTTTTATAGATATAGAAACTAGTAGTATCACCTTCCATTGTAGCGCTTAATGCAAATATCACTTCTCTTATTTTATTGTTATTAATTCTATCAATTAATTCTTGTATTGTTAGTTGACTTGGACCTACTCCTTCAATTGGTGATATTTTTCCATTTAATACATGATACAATCCATTAAACTGGCCAGTGTTTTCAATAGCCATTATGTCTCTTATATCTTCCACAACACATATTAATGAATCATCTCTTAAACTGCTGTTACAAATATCACACACTTCAGAATCAGATAGGTTATGGCAATTTTTACATGATTTTAAATTTTCGTGCAATGCTTTTAAAGAATTTATTAAATCATTTATTTCATTGGAATCTGACTTTATTAAGTGTAGAGCTAATCTTAAAGCAGTACTTTTTCCTATTCCAGGCAATCTTGAAATTTCATACACAGCATTTTCTAAAATTTTTGAGGGAATATTCATTTTACCTTTTAACTATTCGCTAAGATAGCATCATAAATTATTATATTTGAGTTCTTTACTATAAAGATGTCAGAATCCTTAATTTTTTTTGTAATTGCAACTTACTTTTTAATTCTTTTTTTCATTTCAAATCTAACTAAGGGTAAAGAAAATAATTCAACATTTTTTACTGGGGATAAAGAGTCACCTTGGTATGTTGTTGCATTTGGAATGATTGGAGCATCACTTTCTGGAATAACATTTATTTCAGTTCCTGGAGATGTAGGAATTTCAAACTTTACATATTTTCAGGTTGTTTTAGGTTATTTATTTGGATATATAATAGTTGCTTTCGTGCTTTTACCTATATATTACAGAAATAATGTCACATCAATTTACGAGTATCTTGGGGACAGATTAGGTTTTGTGTCCCACAAATCCGGAGCTTTATTCTTCTTTATATCTAGAATTCTTGGAGCTGCTTTTAGACTTTATCTTGTAGCCATAGTTTTGCAAACATTTGTATTTGATTCATGGAATATCCCATTTGAAATTACAGTATGTTTATCTATTTTTTTAATTTGGATTTATACTTTTAGAGGAGGGATTAAAACTGTTGTTTGGACTGATACTTTACAAACATTTTTAATGATTCTTTCAGTTTTCCTTTCGATATATCTAATAAACAAGAACATTAATTGGTCTTTTGCAGATTTTATTGGGTCTAAAGAATTTTCAGAATATTCTAAAGTATTTGTTTTTGATAATATACTTGAAAGAAATCATTTTATTAAGTCATTTATTGGAGGAATGTTTATCACTATTTGTATGACTGGTCTTGATCAGGATATGATGCAAAAAAATTTAACTTGTAAATCACTAGCTGAAGCAAAAAAAAATATGGTAGTTTTTAGTTTCATATTAGTACTGGTGACATTAGTTTTTTTAGTTTTAGGTAGTTTATTATTTATTTATTCAAGTCAAACCGGTATTTCAATTCCTTTTTTAAATGGTAGTGAAAATACAGATCTTTTATTTCCTGAAATAGCATTAAACTCTGATTTAGGCCTTACAATGGGAATAGTATTTCTTTTGGGACTAATTGCTGCTGCATACAGTAGTGCCGATAGTGCTTTAACTTCTTTAACAACATCTTTTTGTGTAGATTTTCTTGACATTTCTAAAAAAGATGATAATACACAAAAAAATATTAGAATTAAAACTCACATTGCTATGAGTTTAATTTTAGCAATAGTAATTATACTTTATAAAAACCTACTAAATACCAATGTTATTGATGGTCTTTTAACTGTAGCAGGATATACATACGGTCCATTATTGGGGCTTTTTGCGTTTGGAATTTTTACTAAATATAAAATCAATGATAAATTAAGTTTAGCTGTATGTATAATTTCAGTGATTATTGTAATGTTTATTGGAAGAATACCATCTGAATATATTGGTGGTTATGTTATTGGTTATGAATTACTACCTCTGAATGGTTTAATAACATTTATAGGTCTATTTTTAATTAGAAAATCACCATCTAATTAAAGCACTTCCCCACGTAAATCCACTACCAAAAGCTGCTAAAACAATTATGTCATTTTTCTGAATTAAATTGGCTTTGTGAGCTTCAGCTAGGGCTATTGGTATTGAAGCTGCAGTTGTATTACCATACTTAGAAATATTATTAAACACTTGGTTATCTTCAAGTTTAAATTTTTTTTGGATAAATTGGGCAATTCTTAAATTTGCTTGGTGAGGTATTAATAATTTAATATCATCTTTTTTTAAATTATTCTTTTCTAAAGCTTCATTAATTACTTCCGAAAATCTGACAACTGCATTTTTAAAAACAAACTGACCATTCATGTATGGTAAATAACTTTCTTCATTTGGATCATTATCTTTTATTATATCAGACACCCATCTAGTTCCAAGACCTGGTGAGATTACTGATAATTCTTTAGCATGTTCTCCTTGAGAATGTAAATGAGTTGAAAGTATTCCTTTTGAATTATCTTCTTCTCGTGAAACTACTACCGCTCCAGCCCCATCACCAAAAATTACTGAAACTCCTCTTCCTCTTGTAGTTTTATCAAGTCCAGGACTGTGGGTTTCTGAACCAATTACTAAAATGTTTTTGTACATTCCTGTTTTTACAAATTGATCAGCAGTTGAAAGAGCATAAATAAATCCAGAGCATTGATTTCTTACATCTAAAGCTCCAACTGTATTCATATCCATCATGTCTTGTACCATTACACCAGCACCTGGGAAAAAATAATCTGGACTTAGAGTTGCAAAAATTATAAAATCAATATCATCTTTTGTTAAATTGGCATCACTAATTGCCATCTTTGCAGCTTTAACTCCCATAACTGATGTTGTGTCTTCAGATGTACGGTCAATCCATCTTCTCTCTTTTATTCCAGTTCGTTCTCTTATCCACTCATCACTTGTATCCATTATTTTTGATAAGTCATCATTGGTAACTATATTTTCTGGTAAGTAAAAGCCAAGTCCAGAAATTTTAGAATTATACATAAAGTCAGTTTATTGCAATATAACAAAAATGTCATTTTGTCATTAGTTTTTATTTGGTATATGATTTGAATAAAAGATAATATGAACAAGCAAGACAACGGAAATATCCAGTTAAATTCTTTAAGAAATGAATTTAACTCTAGAGTGAAATCTACATTATATTTAGGGAACTCTAAAAGAATAAAGTTTAATGATTTTAGAAGATATAGAACAATTTAAAAAATAAACCATGAGTAAAGGAAAAATAAATGTTTCAGTCGAAAATATATTCCCACTAATAAAAAAATTTTTATATAGTGATCAAGAAATTTTCTTAAGAGAACTTATTTCAAATGCAAC
Organism: Flavobacteriaceae bacterium; assembly: GCA_038114965.1. Classification (GTDB taxonomy): domain Bacteria; phylum Bacteroidota; class Bacteroidia; order Flavobacteriales; family Flavobacteriaceae; genus Eutrophosalina. The sequence goes on from JAYNRW010000047.1 coordinate 7,624, forward strand.
AGATGCAACAACAAAACTTAAACACTTATCAAATATTGGGGAAGCTAAAATTGATATTGAAAATCCTATTATTGAGGTTAAAGTTGATAAAAAAAATAAAAAACTACACATAATTGATCAAGGTGTCGGAATGACACAAGATGAAGTTAAAAAATACATAAATGAAGTTGCCTTTTCTGGTGCTGAAGAGTTTCTTGAAAAGTATAAAGACTCTGCTAAAGACAGTGGTATAATTGGTCATTTTGGCTTAGGGTTTTACTCTGCATTTATGGTTTCTGATAAGGTAGAAATTATAACTAAATCATATAAAGATGAATCTGCCGTTCACTGGTCATGTGATGGATCACCTGAATTCACTCTTAATAAGCATGATAAAAAAGAAAGAGGCACTGAAATAATTTTAAGTATTTCAAAAGATTCCAAAGACTATCTAGAAGAAAGTAAAATTAGAGATCTTTTAAGAAAATATAACAGATTCATGCCAGTTCCGATAAAATTTGGAATAAAAGAAATTGTTAAAGATACTGGTAGTGATGATGACAAGAAAGAAGAAAAAGAAATTGTAGATGATATCATCAATATTACTGAACCTGCTTGGACCAAACAACCAAAAGATTTAGATGAGCAGAATTATAAAGATTTTTATAAAGAGCTTTACCCTATGAATTTTGAAGATCCTTTATTCAATATTCATTTAAATGTTGACTATCCCTTTAACTTAACTGGTATTCTTTATTTTCCTAAAATATCAAATGATATTAATCTTCAAAAAGATAAAATACAATTATATCAAAATCAAGTATTTGTAACAGATAATGTAGAAGGAATAGTCCCTGAATTTTTAACATTGCTTAGAGGTGTTATAGACTCACCTGATATTCCTCTAAATGTTTCAAGAAGTTATTTACAGGTTGATTCTGCAGTTAAAAAAATAACAAACTACATAACAAGAAAAGTAGCTGATAAGCTTAATTCTATATTCAAGAAAGAAAGAGATAAGTTTCAGGAAAAATGGAATGACATAAAGGTAATCATTGAATATGGAATGTTAAGCGAAGAAAAATTCTACGAAAAAGCAAAAAGCTTCGCTCTTTATCCCTCAACTGACAATGAATATTTCACATTTGATGAATTAATTAATGAGATTAAAGAAAATCAAACTGACAAAGAAGATAAAACCATAATATTGTATGCTACTGATTTAAAGGAACAAGATTCATATATAAAACTAGCTAAAGGCAAAGGTTATAAAGTTTTATTACTGGACTCACCAATAATCAGTCATCTTATTCAAAAATTAGAGTCAAATGAAAAAAATATTTCATTTTCTAGAGTTGATTCTGACACTCTAGAAAATCTTATAAAAAAAGACGAGAAAAGTATTTCAAAGCTTGATGATAAACAAAAAGATAAACTAAAAGGTTATCTAGAAGAAATAATTCCTAAAGAAAAATTTACCTTACAATTAGAAGCTTTAGATAGTGATACAATTCCATTTATGATTACACAACCAGAATTTATGAGAAGGATGAAAGATATGCAAGCAACTGGTGGTGGAGGTATGTTCGGAAATATGCCTGAAATTTACAATGTTGTTGTTAACACAAATAGTAATCTGATTTCAAATATTTTAAGTATCAAAACCAAAAACAAAAGAGAGCGTTTAATAAAACAGTCTATGGATTTGGCTAAACTTTCACAGAACCTTTTAAAAGGTGAAGATTTAACAGATTTTATTAAACGTAGTTTTGATTTAATAAAGTAGTTTTTTTTATAGTTTTGTCAACAATGAAAATCAAAGCTTTATTACTTGCACTTATTTTAGTATCATGTACAAATAGCAATGAACTTATACTGGATGTAGAAATAAAGGATTTAAAAAAAGGTAAACTAGTTCTAAGTAAAATTAATGATAGTGTATTTTCTACTATTGATTCATTTAATGTTAGTGGGGAAAAAAATATAATTTTTAAGAATGAATTGAATGAACCAGAATTACTTTTTTTAGAGCTTTATACAAATCAATCTAAAGATCCTTTTTCTTTATCATTTTTCGCTGAAAAAGGTCAAATGAAGATAAAAACTTCACTTGATAAATATGGATATGAACTTAAAGTTACAGGATCAAAAAATGATTCAATCCTAAGAGAATACATTAGGGTGAATAAAAAATTTAATGATCAAAAAATTGATTTGATTAAAAAATCATTTGAGTTTAAGAAAAATAACCAAAATGATAGTGTAATAGAAGTTGATAATTTACTTATACAACTCAATAAAAGACAATTTTTACATAATGCTAACTATGCATTAAGAAACAAAGATTATGAGATATCACCATATATTGCTGTTACTGATCTAATTGAATCTAATAAAATCTTAGATACAATCTATAAATCATTAAATTTTAGTGTTATGAATTGTATATATTGAATATTTTTAGATTGTATGTTGTTGTGGGGTGTATTGTGGTGGGTTTTTTGTTGGGGGGG
>JAYNRW010000048.1:0-4072 GCA_038114965.1 Flavobacteriaceae bacterium
AGCAAGAGCTTCTTCCACAGCAGGAGCCTCTTCAGCAGCAGGAGCTTCTTCTTCGGCAGGAGCCTCTTCAGAAACTAATTTTTCATCATTTGTCAAATCTTGTATATTATCATTAGATGATTTTTTCTTTCTCCTTCTTCTTTTTCTTGAATCATGTTTAGTTTTTGAATATGTGTCATTATAATCAACGAGTTCAATCATAGCCATATTGGCATTATCACCCAATCTATTTCCTAACTTAATTATTCTAGTATAACCACCTGGCCTATCCCCCACTTTTACAGAAATTTCTCTAAAAAGCTCGGTAACAGCATACTTATTTCTTAAGTATCTGAAAGCTATCCTTCTATTGTGAGTAGAGTCATTCTTAGATTTTGTTATTATTGGTTCAATAAAAAGCTTAAGAGCCTTGGCTTTTGTAAGTGTTGTATTAATTGATTTATGTTCAATTAATGAACATGCCATGTTAGCCAACATATATTTACGATGACCTCTTTTTCTTCCAAGATGCGGGAATTTTTTACCGTGTCTCATTATAATTTATAATTAATCTTTATCTAGTTTATATTTTGATAAATCCATTCCGAAACTTAAACCTTTAATAAGAACTAATTCTTCTAATTCAGTTAATGACTTTTTTCCGAAGTTTCTAAATTTCATAAGATCTGCTTTATTGAAAGAAACTAAATCTCCAAGAGTATCTACTTCGGCAGCTTTTAAACAATTTAAAGCTCTTACAGATAAATCCATATCTATAAGTCTAGTCTTTAACAATTGTCTCATATGTAAAGATTCTTCATCATAAGTTTCTGTTTGAGCAATTTCATCAGCTTCAAGAGTAATTCTTTCATCAGAAAATAACATGAAGTGATGAATTAAAACTTTGGCTCCTTCAGTTAGAGCGTCCTTAGGTTCAATTGAACCGTCTGTAACGATTTCAAATACAAGTTTCTCATAATCAGTTTTTTGCTCAACTCTAAAATCTTCTATTGAATATTTAACATTTTTAATTGGAGTAAAAACTGAATCCATAAAAATAGTTCCGACAGGAGCTCCTAGTTTTTTATTTTCCTCAGCAGATACGTAACCTCTACCTTTTTCAATATTTAATTCAAAGTTTAAACTAACACTTTTTTCCATGTTACAAATAACCTGTTCTGGGTTTAGGATTTGAAATCCTGAAATAAACTTTTGAAGATCACCAGCTTTCAATTGATCTTGGGTATTAACAGAAACAGTCACTGTTTCATTGTCAACTGAATCAATTTGTCTTTTTAATCTCACTTGTTTTAAATTCAAAATAATTTCAGTAACATCTTCAACAATCCCTGGAAGAGATGTGAATTCATGATCAACATTATCAATTTTAACTGATGTAAATGCAAATCCTTCTAAAGAAGCTAAAAGAACTCTTCTTAATGCATTTCCGACAGTTAAGCCATATCCCGGCTCTAAGGGTCTAAACTCAAACTTTCCTTCGAAGTCTGTTGAGTCAATCATTATTACTTTGTCTGGTTTTTGAAATGTAAATGTTGCCATATTTTTATTTTATTATTTCGAATATAATTCGACTATTAATTGTTCTTTAATATTTTCAGGTATTTGATCTCTGGTTGGAATAGTGTTATATACACCCTCCATTTTACTATTATCCCATGTAATCCATTCATATACAGATTCGTTATTTGAAAGAGATTCTTCAATGACTGCTAATGATTTTGATTTTTCTCTTACACCAATAACATCACCTGTTTTAATAATTCTAGAAGATATATTACAAACTTTACCATTAACAACAATGTGTTGGTGAGATACTAGCTGTCTAGCTCCATTTCTTGATTTTGCTAAACCCATACGATAAACTAAATTATCTAATCTTGATTCACACAGTTGTAATAAAACTTCACCTGTAATACCTTTACTTCTACTTGCTTTATCAAAAAGATTTCTGAATTGCTTTTCTAAAATACCATATAGAAATTTAGCTTTTTGTTTTTCCATCAACTGAATAGCATATTCTGATTTTTTTTGTCTTCTTTTATTTAAACCATGTTGACCTGGTGGATAATTCTTTTTTTCAAAAGATTTATCAGCTCCAAAAATTGGCTCACCAAATTTTCTTGATATTTTTGTTTTAGGACCTATATATCTTGCCATAATATCTTATTTATACTCTTCTTCTTTTAGGGGGTCTACAACCATTGTGAGGCATAGGTGTAACATCAAAAATTTCGGTTACTTCCACACCAGCATTATGAATACTCCTAATAGCTGATTCTCTACCATTTCCTGGACCTTTTACATATACCTTTACTTTTCTTAGACCTGCCTCATGAGCGACTTTTACAGCATCTTCTGCTGCAAGTTGAGCAGCATAGGGAGTGTTTTTCTTAGAACCTCTAAAACCCATTTTACCGGCAGATGACCAGGAAATTACTTCACCTTTATTATTTGTAAAAGAAATTATTATGTTATTGAAAGTTGCATTGATATGAACTTCGCCAAATGACTCAACAACTACTTTTCTTTTTTTACTTGCTACTTTAGCCATAATTAGAATTATTTAGTTACTTTCTTTTTATTTGCTACTGTTTTCCTTTTACCTTTTCTAGTTCTAGAATTATTTTTAGTTTTTTGACCTCTAAGAGGCAACCCTAATCTGTGTCTAATTCCTCTGTATGAACCAATATCCATTAATCTTTTAATATTAATTTGATTCTCAGCTCTTAATTCACCTTCAATAGTAAATTCTGAAACTGCAGATCTTATTTTTGCAGTATCATCATCAGACCACTCATGAACTTTTTTATCCTCGCTAACATCAGCTTTTTTCAATATTTTTTGGGCTCTGCTTTTACCTATGCCGTAAATATAGGTAAGAGCAATAACTCCTCTTTTTTCTTTTGGTATGTCTATTCCTGAAATTCTTGCCATAATATTAACCTTGTCTTTGTTTGAATCTAGGATTCTTTTTATTAATCACATATAATCTTCCTTTTCTTCGTACAATTTTGCACTCAGGACTTCTTTTCTTTAATGACGCTCTTACTTTCATAATTTACTGTCTAAATGTTATTCTTGCTTTTGTTAAATCATAAGGACTCATTTCAAGTTTGACCTTATCACCAGGAAGCAATTTAATATAATGCATTCTCATCTTACCAGAAATATGAGCAGTCACAACATGACCGTTTTCTAACTCTACTCTAAACATAGCATTTGATAATGCTTCGATAATTACTCCATCTTGTTCTATTGCAGACTGTTTTGCCATATTTATGCTACTCTTCTGGTTTTTCCAGATTTCATTAAACCATCATAATGTCTATTCAATAAATATGCATTTATTTGTTGAATAGTATCAATTGCAACTCCAACCATGATTAATAGTGAAGTTCCACCATAAAATAATGCCCACCCTTGTTGAATCTGCATTAATGCTACAATAATAGCAGGTAAAACCGAAAGTAATGCAAGAAATATAGATCCAGGGAATGTAATCAAGGACATAATTTTATCTAAAAAATCAGCAGTTTCGGTTCCAGGCTTAATCCCAGGAACAAAACCACCACTTCGTTTTAAATCGTCAGCCATTTTGTTTGTTGGAACTGTAATGGCTGTATAGAAAAAGGTAAATAATATTATAAGTAAACCAAATAAAATATTATAAGCTAAGCCAAACATGTCAGAAAACGAGGCTTGCATCCATTGACCAAAAGTTCCACCAATAACTTGACCAACATAAGCTGGCGCAAACATTATGGCTTGAGCAAATATAATAGGCATTACACCTGCAGCGTATGGTCTAAGTGGTATATATTGACGCTTTGAAAACATATTACTCTGACCAATACCAACAGATCTTCTCGCATATTGAACAGGGATTTGTCTCACAGCTAAAACCAACAGAATACATAATGCTATAACAATAACCCAAATCACAAACTCAATTGCAATCATTAATAAACCTCCGCTACCAGATAACTGGGAAATAAATTCTTGAGCAAATGAAAGAGGGAGTGATGCAATAATACCTACAGTAATTAATAAAGAAATTCCGTTACCAATTCCT